>NZ_JBFRFR010000053.1:0-64710 GCF_052114925.1 Bradyrhizobium sp. 2TAF36
GCCGGACGTGGTCTGCCGGATGTAATGGGCGCAGATCATCGGCGTGACCGTCAGCGACACCAGCGTCGAGACCAGGATCGCAAAGGTCAGCGTCAGCGAGAACTCGCGCAGCAGGCGGCCGACGATGCCGTCCATGAAGATCAGCGGCGTGAAAGCCGCGATCAGCGACAGGCTGATCGAGACCACGGTGAACCCGATCTGCCGGGCGCCAACGAGCGCGGCCTGGAGCGGCCGCATGCCATGCTCGAGATTGCGGTACATGTTCTCGATCATGACGATGGCGTCGTCGACCACGAAGCCGACCGAGATCGCCAGCGCCATCAGCGACAGATTGTCGATCGAGAAGCCCGCGACCCACATCCCGGCACAGGTCCCGGCCAGCGCCAGCGGCACCGAGATGCCAGCCGCGATCGTCGGCGTCAGCCGCCGTAGGAACACGAACACCACGACCATCACGAGGACAGCGGTTGCCAGCAGCGTCCACTGCATGTCGAGCACGCTGGCGCGGATCGTACTGGTGCGGTCGACCAGCGTGGAAATATCGACACCCGCCGGGATCCATTGCTTCAGCGCCGGGATCAGCGCCTTCACCCGGTCGACGGTGTCGATGACGTTGGCGTCGCCCTGCTTGGTGATCTGGATCAGCACCGCCGGCTGCTTGTTGAACCAGGCGATGGAGCGAGCGTTGCGGACGGAGTCCTCGATGTCGGCGACGTCGGACAGCCGGACGAAATTGCCGTTCGAGCTCTTGATGATGATGTCGCGGAACTCTTTCGCCGTCCGCATCTGCTTGTTCAGCGACAGCGTCTCGCTCTGGCGCTCGCCGTTGAAGATGCCGACGGGACCAAGCGGGTTGGCATTGATGATTGCAGTCCTGACGTCGTCGGTGGCGATGCCGGCGTTAGACAGCGCGACGGGGTTGAGCTGCACGCGCACCGCCGGCTGATCGGCGCCGCTCACCGTCACGTCGCCGACACCAGGCACCTGCGAGATGCGTTGCGCGAGCACGGTATCGGCGACGTCGTAGATCGCGCTGGCCGACAGCGTCTTCGAGGTCAGCGCCAGTACGAAAACGGGCGCGCCGGCCGTGTTCGCCTTGCGGAAGCGCGGCAGCGTCGGGAGGTCGCTCGGCAGGTCGATCAGCGCCGCGTTGATCGCCGCCTGCACGTCGCGTGCGGCCTTGTCGATGTTGCGACCGATGTCGAACTGCAGCTGGATGCTGGTCGTGCCGAGCGACGACGTCGAGGTGATCTGGTTGATGCCCGCGATCTCGCCGAGCCGACGCTCCAATGGCGAGGCCACCGTCGCCGCCATGACGGACGGGTCGGCGCCCGGCCGGCTGGCCGACACGAAGATGGCGGGGAAGTCGACGTTCGGGACCGAGGCGACAGGCAGGAACTCGTAGGCGACGACACCCAGCAGGAACAACCCGATCGACAGCAGCGTGGTCGCGACCGGCCGGCGGATGAAGGGCTCCGAGATCGATGCCATCACTGCATCCCCTCGGTCGCGCCCGCGACCGGCGGGCCGCCGGATTCAGCCGGCGGCAGCGCCTGCTCGAGGCGGCGGTTGATGCGGTCGAGCGCCAGGTAGATCACGGGCGTGGTGTAGAGCGTCAAAAGCTGGCTCAGCAGCAGGCCGCCGATGATGGAGATGCCGAGCGGAAAGCGCAGCTCGGCGCCGGTGCCGCTCTCGATTGCGAGCGGCAGCGCGCCGAACAGCGCCGCCAGCGTTGTCATCATGATCGGACGGAAGCGCAAGAGACAGGCCTGCACGATCGCCTCGTTCGGCGACATCCCCTGCCGGCGCTCGGCCTCGAGCGCGAAGTCGATCATCATGATCGCGTTCTTCTTGACGATGCCSATCAGCAGGATAATGCCGATCAGGCCGATCACCGAGAGGTCCTGCCCGCACAGCATCAGCGCCAGGATCGCGCCGACGCCGGCCGAAGGCAGCGTCGACAGGATGGTGATCGGGTGGATGTAGCTCTCATAGAGCACGCCCAGCACGATGTAGATCGTGATCACGGCGGCGAGCAGCAGCCAGGGCTGGCCGGCGAGCGCCTTGGCGAATTCGGCGGCATCGCCAGCATAGACGCCGACGATGCTGTTGGGCATCTCGATCCGGGTCTCGATCGTCTTCACCGCCTCGACGGCATCGCCGAGCGCGGCGCCCGGGGCGAGGTTGAAGCTGAGCGAGATCGACGGGAATTGCGCCTGGTGCGAGATCGCGAGCGGCGCCGTGGTGCGCTTCAGCGTCGCCACGGCCGAGAGCGGCACCTGGGCGTTGGGCGCGCCCACGATGCTGCTCGCCGCGCCCGGCAGATACAGCTTCGACAGGATCGAGGGATCGCGCTGGTACATCGGCAGCGCCTCCAGCACCACGCGGTACTGGTTGGCCTGGCCGTAGATGGTCGAGATCTGCCGCTGCGCGAACGCATCGTTGAGCGTGTCGGTGATTCCCTGCAGGCTCACGCCGAGCTGCCCGGCCCGGGTCCGGTCCACATCGAGCTGCGCCCGCAGGCCGCCCTCCTGCGCCTCCGAGGAGACGTCGCGGAACAGCGGATCGCGCCGCATCTCGGCAACAAGCTTGCGCGCCCATTCCGACACTAGCGTCGCATCGGTCCCGGTCAGCGTGTACTGGTACTGCGAACGGCTCGACTGGGTCGAGATCTGCACGTCCTGCACCGGCTGGAAATAGACGGTCATGCCGGGGATGGCCGACACCCGTTCCTTCAGCCGGGTCACGACCGCGCTGACGTCGTCGCGCCGCTCGCCGCGCGGCTTCAAGGTCATGACCAGGCGCCCGACATTGGTGGTCGGGTTGACCGAGCCCGCCCCGATCACCGAGACCACGCCGACCACGTCAGGATCGGCCTTGATGGCATCGGCCGCCTCGGCCTGACGCTTCTGCATCTCGGTGAACGACACGTCGGGTCCCGCCTCCGTCACCGCCGTGATCGAGGCGGTGTCCTGAAGCGGCAGAAAGCCCTTTGGCGCGACGACGTAGAGGACGAGGGTCGCGACCAGGGTCGCAAATGTCACGAGCAGCGTGGCGCGCTGGCGTTCCAGGACCCAGAGCAGCGTCCGGTGATAGAACTCGACGGTGCTATCGATGAAGCGGCTGATCGCGGCCAATCCCGGCACCGCCAGTTCCTCATGGGCGTGCTTGAGCAGCCGCGAGCACATCATCGGCGTCAGCGTCAGCGAGACCACGGCCGAGGTCACGACCGCGATCGTCAGCGTCAGCGCGAATTCGCGGAACATGCGCCCGACGAGGCCGGACATGAACAGCAGCGGGATGAACACCGCGATCAACGACACCGTCAGCGAGATCACGGTGAAGCCGATTTCGCTGGCCCCCTTCAGCGAGGCCTCCATCGCGCTATCGCCGTTCTCCATGTGGCGGACGATGTTCTCGATCATGACGATGGCGTCGTCGACGACGAAGCCGGTGCCGATGGTGAGCGCCATCAGCGACAGATTGTCGAGGCTGAAGCCGGCGAAATACATGATGCCGAAGCTGGTGATCAGCGACAGCGGCAGCGCGACGCCCGCGATCAGCGTGGCCCGCAGGGAGCGCAGGAACAACAGCACCACCAGCGTCACCAAGACGACGCTGAGGATCAGGGTGAACTGCACGTCGCGAACCGAGGCGCGGATGGTGACGGTACGGTCGGAGACGATGGTGAGGTTCACGCCGGCCGGAATGGCGCGCTGGACCTTTGGGATTTCCGCCCGGATCTGGCTGACGACATCGATGACGTTGGCGCCGGGCTGGCGCTGGATGTCGATGATGACCGCCGGCGTGCCCTGGTACCAGCCGCCGGTGCGGTCGTTCTCGAGGCCATCCACGATCTGCGCGACGTCGCCGATCGTGACCGGCGAGCCGTTGCGGTAGGCGATGATAACAGGCTTGTAGGCGTCGGCGGCAGCGATCTGGTCGTTGGCGGCGATGATGTAGGATTGCTGCGCCCCGTCGAGCGAGCCTTTTGGCCCCGAGACGTTGGCGTTGGCGATCGCGGCGCGCAGATCCTCCATCGCGATGCCATAGGCCGCGAGCCGCGCGAGGTCGGCCTGGACGCGCACGGCCGGCTTCAGCCCGCCGAGCACCGAGACGCGCCCGACGCCGGAAATCTGGCTCAGCCGCTGTGCCAGAAGCGTGTCGGCGATGTCGCTCATCGCCCGCAGCGAGATCGTGTCGGAGCGAAGCGCCAGCGTCATCACCGGTGCGTCCGCCGGGTTCACCTTGGCGTAGGTCGGCGGATACGGCAGCGTCTTGGGCAGCACGCCGGCCGCCGCGTTGATCGCGGCCTGCACGTCCTGGGTCGCGCCGTCGATGTCGCGGTTGAGATCGAACTGAAGCGAGATCTGGCTGACGCCGAACGAACTCGTCGAGTTCATCGCCGACAGCGACGGGATCTGGCCGAGCTGCCGCTCCAGCGGCGCGGTGATCAGCGAGGCGATCACGTCGGGGCTGGCGCCCGGCAGCTGCGTCGTCACCTGCACGGTCGGGAAGTCGACCTGCGGCAGCGCCGAGACCGGCAGCGAGAAATAGCCGAGCGCGCCCCCGATCAGCAGGGCGATGCCGAGCAGCGAGGTCGCGATCGGGCGGCGGATGAAGGGTTCGGAGACGCCCATGGGATGTGCCTGCCGCTCAGGCGGCTGTTGTCGGGATCATGGCTGCTTGGCTCCTGGTCCCGAGGCCCCCGGCCCCGGTGCCGCGCCGGTCTGCCCCTTCTGGTCGCCTTCGCTGCTGCTCCGTTTGGCGCGGTGCTCGCCGTCCTTGCCCTGTCCGTCCTTTTGCCCGTCCTTGGCCTGCCCATCCTTCTTCTGGCCATCCGGGCCGCGCGTGCGCTTGCGCGGGGCGAGATCGGCCGACGGTGTCTGGTCATCGCGGCCGACGACCACCTTGGAGCCGTCGGACAGATTGGCAAAGCCGGTCGTGACGACCTTGTCGGTCGGCGACAAGCCGCTGGCAATGACGGCGTCATGCTCGTTCTGCTGGGTCACGGTCACCGGCTTGGCGGAGACGACATTGTCCTCGCCGATGACGTAGCTGAAGGTGCCGATCGGTCCGCGCTGCACCGCCGATGTCGGCACCACCAGCGCCTGCATCAAGGTCTCGACCTTGAGGCGGACATTGACGAACTGGCCCGGCCAGAGCTGGTAATTGGCGTTGGGGAATTCCGCCTTGAGCTTGAGCGTGCCGGTGGTCTGGTCGACCTGGTTGTCGATGCCGGTCAGCTTGCCGGTGTCGATCACGGTGATGCCGTCATTGCCGAACACGTCGACCGCGAGCGTGCCCTTCGACGCCRCTGCGTTGACGCGCATGATCTGCTGCTGCGGCAGGCTGAACCACACCGCGATCGGCTGCAATTGCGTGATCACCAGGAGGCCGGTGGCGTCGGCGGCGTGGATGATGTTGCCCTGGTCGACCTGCCGCAGGCCGGCGCGGCCCGAAAGCGGCGCCACGATCTTGGTGTAGCTCAACGTCGCCGCCGCATTGTCGATCGCGGCCTGGTCGGCTTTGACCAGCGCCTCGGTCTGCGCGACCGCGGCGCGCTGGGTGTCGGCCTGTTGTTTGGAGCCCGCGTTGGAGGCAGCTAACTGCTCGTAGCGCGTAAGGTCGATGCGCTGGTTGGCGAGCTGCGCCTCGTCCTGCGCTTTCTTGGCGACGGCCTGATCATACGTCGCCTGGTAGAGCGCGGGATCGATCTCGCCGAGCACGTCGCCCTTCTTGACGTCCTGGCCCTCGGTGAATTTCACGGCGATCAGCTTGCCGTCGACCTGCGAGCGCACGGTCACGGTGTTGAGCGCGCGGATCGCTCCCACGCCGTCGAGATAGACCGGGACGTCCTGGATGCGGGGCGTCGCCGCCAGCACCGGCACCGGCAGATCGGGCCGCTGGTTGCGGCCATTCGCCTGCTGCGGCTGCTGATGCCAGACGGTCCAGCCGAAATAACCGAGCCCGCCAAGGATGGCGAGCGTGATCAGGGTCATGACGAAGCCGCGGCCGCGCGATTTCTTCGCCGTCCCTTCTTTCGCGCCTTCCTTCGTATCCGGCTTAAAGAGCATTGACCGGTTTCTCCATTCGCGGCTCCCAGCCGCCGCCGAGCGCCTGATACAGGCTGACGATGGCGAGAAGCCGTGCGAGTTGGGCCTGCCACAACGCATCTTCGGCCTGAAATAGTGTCTGCTGGACGTTCAGCACAGTCACGATGTCGGCCGTGCCGGCGCGCAATTGCTGCTCGGCGAGATCGAAGGCGCGCTTCGACGAGGTAACGACATCGCGCTGCAATTGTAGCTTGATCGTGGTCTGCTTGATCGAATACAGCGCGTTGTCGACGTCCGCAAACGACTGGATGATGGTCTTGCGGTAGGTCTGGAGCAACTCGTCCTGCCGCGCCTTGGCGAATTCGAAATTGCCGAGGATCTTGCCGCCGTCGAAGATCGGCTGCGTGGCGCTTCCGACGAGCTGGAAGAAGGCCGCATGCGGCTGGAACAGCGAGACCAGCGCCGAGCTCTGATAGCCGCCATTGCCGGTGAGCTGGATCGTCGGAAAGAACTGCGCGCGGGCATTGCCGATGTTCGCGGTCGCCGAGGCGAGCTGTGCCTCCTGGCGGCGGATGTCGGGCCGCTGCGTCAAAAGCTCCGACGGCAGGCCGGGCGTGACGCGCGGGATGGCGATCTTGTTCAGCGAGCCGCCGAGCACGCGGACGCTCTCCGGCGGCCGCGATACCAGCACGGCGAGCGCGTTGACGTTCTGGTCGAGCGTCTGGCGCAGCGGCGGCACCAGCGCCTTCTGGTTGGCGACCACGCTCTCCTGCTGGGCGACGTCGAGATCGGTCCCGGTGCCGGCCTTGCGGCGCTCGCGGATGGCATCAAGGATGCGCTGCGCGCTGGCGATGTTGCTCTGGGCGGTACGCAGGCGATCCTGCGAGGCCAGCACCTGGAAATAGGCGTTGGCGACGCCGGCCAGCGTCGTCAGCGCGACGACGTCGCGATCGAACCGGTTGGCATTCGCCGTCTCTTCCGCCGATTGCAGCGCATCGCGGTTCTGGCCCCAGAAGTCGAGCTGGTAGCTCGCGCTCAGCGACGCCGAATAGTTGACGACCTCGCGGCCGCCGATGGACAGGCCCGAGGCGCTCGAACCCGAGGTGCGTGAATAGGTTTCCGATCCGCCGCCCGACAGGCTCGGCAGCAGCGCCGCGCCCGCCTGCCGCGCCTGGGCGTCGGCCTGGACGATGCGCGCGACGGCGGCGGCGATGTCGAGATTGACGGTCTGCGCCTCCTCCATCAGTTGCGTCAGTTCCGCGGAGCGAAAGCCGCGCCACCAATCCAGCGACGGCGGCACATCCGGCTTGCCCGCGTATTTGTACTGCGTGGGAACATCGAGTGCGGGATCGGGCAAATCCTGCGTCAGCACGCAGGCGCCTGAACTGGCGGCAAGGCACGCCACGGCAGCCCATCGCGCCGCGCGCGACGTCCGGAACGTAAGGCCGGGAGATTGCCTCATGGCGACCGCAGGACCATCCTGTGTCACATCCACCCCCCGCCGGGCAGATCGATCCGCCACCGCAGAGCCGGATTAACCGATTCGTGGCGGGACGGCCGGGGGCGTTTATGTAACTCGTTCACAGCCGTGATGCTTTCTGCGGAACCTGAAGTTCATACTAGCGGGGCGCGGAACAGGGGGACAGTCCCGCACCTGCGAAATGCGGCCTCGAATGCGTCGATGCCGAACTCACGCAAATACAAAATATGCCTGTGTCACAGGGCTATTTTGTATTCCAACCTCGGCCCGGGGCGCATTCAAGCTTACCAAGATTTCATGTGATATTGCCGCCACGCCGACGCCAGGGCTACCGGTCCCGCCAGGCGCTCCACCGAAACCTGCGCCGCGGCGCACCGCAGCTTCCCTGGCCTTAGCTGAGCGCACGGCGCGCTATGATCGGGTGCTGGCCCGCAATTGCGCTGTGCACACGGCGGTGGACTGCCGGAGGTACCCCGCCAGCCCCTTGGCGACCGGCGCAGCGCACACCTATATCATGCGCATGATTCGACGCTGACCGTTTGCGGGGCGCCCTCGGGTCCAGCGATATGAGGCGTATGGGGGCGCCTGGCTCGCGGTCGGACAGTATCCGTTCAGGTGATGGATCTGCCGATGTCGCATACCATCTCGGTGACGTCAGACACCATAGACACAGTGCTTGCCGATCTGCCGCGCATCGTTCGGCTCGCACTCAGTTTTGGCGCACGGCTGCGGCGAGGAACGCTCGACGTCACCCTGCCCGACGGACGCGTGATCCGCCTCGGCGGCCAGGAGCCGGGCCCGAATGCGGCGATGCGGCTGCACAATTACGGCTTCGCGTCGCGCCTCATCAACGGCGGCGACATCGGCATCGCGGAGGCCTATCTCGCCGGCGACTGGGATACGCCGGACCTGACGCAATTCCTCTACCTGTTCTGCGTCAATCACGATCTGATCCAGGCCATGCTGAACGACAAGCCGCTGATGCGGTTCGTCCAGCTGCTGCAGCACTGGTTCAACCGCAACACCCGCCGTCAGGCGCGGCGCAACATCCATGCCCATTACGACATCGGCAACGCGTTCTATTCGGCCTGGCTCGATCCCGGCATGACCTATTCCTCGGCGCTGTTCGAGGAGAGCACCTGCGATCTCACGGCAGCCCAGACCAACAAATACCGCCGGCTCGCCGAGGCGCTCGACCTGAAGCCGGACCAGACGCTGCTCGAGATCGGCTGCGGCTGGGGCGGCTTCGCCGAGTTCGCCGCAAAGACCTTCGGCACGCGCGTGGTGGGCCTCACGATCTCGACCGAGCAGCGCGATTTTGCGCAGAAGCGCATTCACGAGGCGGGCCTTGCCGACAAGGTCGAGATCCGTCTTCAGGATTATCGCGACGAATGCGACCGCTACGACCGCATCGCCTCGATCGAGATGATCGAGGCCGTCGGCGAGCAGTTCTGGCCGAAATATTTCGCCCAGTTGCGGGACCGGCTGCTGCCCGGCGGCCTCGCCGGCATCCAGGCGATCACCATCCAGGACAGGCTGTTCCAGAGCTACCGGCGCGAGGTGGACTTCATCCAGCGCTACGTCTTTCCCGGCGGCATGCTGCCCTCGCCCGCCGTGCTCAAGTCGCTCGGCGACACGTTCGGCCTGCCCGTCATTCGCGAGCGCATCTTCGGGCAGGATTATGCCAAGACGCTGGCCACCTGGCGGAATAACTTCCAGACGGCCTGGCCGGGCCTCGTGCCGCTCGGCTTCGACGACCGGTTCCGGCGGCTGTGGGAGTATTACCTGTCCTATTGCGAGGCCGGATTCCTGTCCGGAAATATCGACGTCCGGCAAGTCATCTTCGCAAAGCAGCAATAAGAGTTTGCGGGCTCGCCTTGCAAGGGTCGCTTGTAAGGCCCGCCACCCTACTTTAGGGTCGCGCCCACCCTATGATCCAGCCGGTAATTGCCTGACATGACCATCAAAAATGACGTTGTCGAAGCCATCGGCAACACCCCGCTCATCAAGCTCAAGCGCGCCTCCGAACTGACCGGCTGCACCATTCTGGGCAAGGCCGAGTTCATGAATCCGGGCCAGTCGGTGAAGGACCGCGCCGGCAAATGGATGATCCTGGAGGCCGAGAAGCGCGGCGAGCTCAAGCCGGGCGGTCTCGTGGTGGAGGCGACCGCCGGCAACACCGGAATCGGCCTCGCGGTCGTGGCGAGCGCGCGCGGTTACCGCACGCTGATCGTGATCCCGGAGACGCAGAGCCAGGAGAAGAAGGATTTTCTGAAGCTGTGCGGCGCCGAGCTGGTCGAGGTGCCGGCCCTGCCCTATGCCAATCCCAACAATTATCAGCATGTTGGTCGCCGGCTCGCCGACGAGCTGCGCAAGACCGAGCCCAATGGCGTGCTGTTCGCAGACCAGTGGAATAACCTCGACAATGCGAAGGCGCACTACGAGTCGACGGGTCCCGAGATCTGGGAGCAGACCGGCGGCAAGGTCGACGGCTTCGTCTGCTCGGTCGGCAGCGGCGGCACGCTCGCCGGCGTCAGCCGCTATCTGAAAGAGAAGAACAAGGACGTCCGGATCGCCTGCGCCGATCCGCATGGCGCCGGCATGTTCGAATATTTCCGGAGCGGCGACGCCAAGGCGACGCCGGGCGGCTCGATCACGGAAGGTATCGGCCTCAACCGTGCGACCGCAATCGTCGAGAGCGCGAAGGTGGATGACGCCTATCTCGTTCCCGACGCGGAAGCCGTCACGGTGATCTACGAGTTGCTCCAGCACGAAGGCCTGTGCCTCGGCGGTTCCACCGGCATCAACATCGCCGGCGCGATACGACTCGCGAAACAGCTCGGGCCCGGCAAGACCATCGTGACCGTGCTCTGCGATTCCGGCAGCCGCTATCAGTCGAAGCTGTTCAATGCCGACTTCATGCGCGCCAAGAACCTGCCGGTGCCGGAATGGCTGGAGAAGCGCAGCAACATCAAGCCGCCGTTCGTCTAGGCCGGGAGGGTTGCGGCCGCCCGGATTTCGAAGTCCGGCTCAAGTTGAGCCAAGCCGCGGTGCCGTAGCCGTAAGGTGGGCAAAGCGAAGCGTGCCCACCTTGCTTGCCGGAGACTGCGGACGGATGGTGGGCACGGCGCAAAGGCGCCTTTGCCCACCCTACGGGGTCACCGCAAGATCTGGCTCAAGAACAGCTTCGTCCGTGCGTGCTGGGGAGCGGCGAAGAACTCGTTCGGCGTATTGGCCTCGATGATCTGGCCCGCATCCATGAACACGACGCGGTTGGCGACCTCGCGGGCGAAGCCCATTTCGTGAGTGACGACCAGCATGGTCATGCCCTCCTCGGCGAGGTCGACCATGGTGTCGAGCACTTCCTTGACCATTTCGGGGTCGAGCGCCGAGGTCGGCTCGTCGAACAGCATTACCTTGGGGTTCATCGTCAGCGCGCGTGCGATCGCGACGCGCTGCTGCTGGCCGCCGGACATCTGTCCGGGAAACTTGTTGGCCTGATGCGGGATCTTGACCCGCTCCAGGAATTTCATCGCGTTGACTTCGGCGTCCCTCTTCGGGATGTTCCGCACCCAGATCGGCGCCAGCGTGCAATTCTCCAGGACGGTCAGATGCGGGAACAGGTTGAAGCTCTGGAACACCATGCCGACCTCGCGGCGGACCGCATCGACGTGCTTCAGGTTCGGCCCGAGCTCGATGCCGTCGACGACGATCTCGCCCTCCTGGAATTCCTCGAGCGCGTTGATGCAGCGGATCAACGTCGACTTGCCCGAGCCCGAGGGGCCGCAGATCACGATGCGCTCGCCCTTCTTGACCTCGAGGTCGATGTCGCGCAGCACATGGAACTCGCCGTACCATTTGTTGAGGCCGGAAATCTTGACGATGGGGTCGGACATGATGACCTCGATCAGTTGCGACGGTGAGCGTTGAGGCGGTGCTCGACGAAGAGCGAGTAGCGCGACATTCCAAAGCAGAAGATGAAGTAGATGATCCCGGCGAAGGCAAAGCCGGTGAACGCGGTCGACGGCGTCGACCATTTCGGATCCGAGAACGACGCCCGGAGCGAGCCCAGCAGGTCGAATAGCGCCACGATCGAGACCAGCGACGTGTCCTTGAACAGCGAGATGAAGCTGTTGACGAGGTTCGGAATGACGTGGCGCAGCGCCTGCGGCAGCACGATCAGCGAGGTCGTCTTCCACCAGGACAGGCCCAGGGCGGCCGCCGCCTCGCCCTGCCCGCGCGGGATCGCGGCCAACCCGCCGCGGACGTTCTCGGCCTGATAGGCGCCCGTGAACAGCGAAATGCCGATCAGCGCGCGCACCAGACCGTCGACCGTGAAATTGCCCGGCAGGAACAAAGGCAGCATGTAGGTCGCGAAGAACAGCACGGTGATCAGCGGCACGCCGCGCCAGAACTCGATGAAGGCGATCGAGAAGATCCGGATTAGCGGAATGGTCGAGCGGCGGCCGAGCGCCAGCGCGATGCCGATCGGCAGCGAGGTGACGATGCCGGTCACGGAGACCACCAGCGTCACCAGAAGCCCGCCCCACAGATTCGTGGTCACGACCGGCAGGCCGCCGTGATCGAGCCCCATCAGCTTGATCACGACCGCGATGCCGACAAAGGTGGCGATGCTGGATGTCAGCGCCCGGCCGCCGGTGCGAACGCCGCCGCCGACAACGAAGGCGATCAGGGAGACGACCGCCGCCGTGATGGCGAAATCGGCCCAGACCGACTGGCCCGTCGCCTGGAGCTGGTCACGCAGCCAGGTCAGCGGAAAGATCAGCCAGTAGATCGCGCTGCCGACCAGCACGATGAGATTGCCGGCCAGCCAGAAGAGCGGTGCGATGGCTGAGGTCTTGGCGAGACTGAGCAGAGCCTGCCCGGCGCCGATGATGCTGTCGTCGAACAATTGCAGCAGGCCGGCCGTCCAGCTCAGGCCGAACCCGGTGATGCCGCCGCCGTGCAGCAGAAAGAACGCCACCACKGGAAAGGCGAAGAAGAAGAGACTTGCGTTCAGTCCTTTCGCCGGCAGGCGCGGAATGAGCAGCGGCAGCAGCAGAGCCGCCGCCAGGATCAGCGCGAGATTGACCCGCCAGCGCTCGGCCTCGGGATAGAAGCCGTAGATCAGTTGCGGCAGCTTGGCCTGGATGAAGGGCCAGCAGGCGCCGACCGTAAAGCCGGCATTCTCGGTCAGGCACGCCCTGCGATCCTTGCCGGTCCAGACCGCATCGACCATCAGGAACTTCACGGCAGGAATGACGGTGAACCAGAGCAGCAAGGCGCCGACGATCGTGAGCAAAATGTTGGTCGGCGAATTGAACAGGCGCGTGCGCATCAGGCCGATGAAGCCCGTGGTCTTGACCGGCGCGGGACGCTCGGTGAGCAGGTCCCGGCGGACATAGGCGGACGAGATGATGTCGCTCATGCGCCCAGACTCCGGCTGACGCGCCAACCGTAGACGCTCATGACGGCGCTCGTGAGCAGCGAGATCAGGAGGTAGACACCCATCGTCATGGCAATGATCTCGATCGCCTGCCCGGTCTGGCTCAGCGACGTGCCGGCGAACACCGAGACGAGGTCGGGATAGCCGATCGCGACCGCCAGCGAAGAGTTCTTGGTGAGGTTGAGATACTGGTTGGTCAGCGGCGGCACGATCACGCGCATCGCCTGCGGCACGACGATCAGGCGCAACGTGGTGCCGCGGCTCAGCCCCAGCGAGGATCCCGCTTCCATCTGACCGGAGTGGACAGACAGGATGCCGGCGCGCACGATCTCGGCGATGAAGGCCGCGGTATAGGTCGACAGCGCCAGCGTCAGCGCCACGAATTCCGGGATGACTCTTGAGCCGCCGGCAAAATTGAACCCCTTGAGCTGCGGCAGCTCGAAGGTGAAGGGCAGGCCGAACACCAGCACGGCCGCGAGCGGCAGCCCGAACAGCAGGCCCAGCACATAGGGCCAGATCCGGATCATCTGACCGCGCTGAAATAGCGCCCGCCGCGCATAGAAGCGCAAAACCAGCGAAGCGACGATGCCGAGGACCAGCATCGCCAGGAACGGCTCGAAGCCGCCCTCGCCGATCGGGCGCGGAATGACGAGCCCACGGTTGCTGATGAAGGCGATGCCCAGCAGCGAAATGCTCTGCCGCGGATTGGGCAAGGCCGCGAGAACCGCCAGGTACCAGAACAGGATCTGGAACAGCACCGGCAGATTTCGGCAGATCTCGACATAGATCTCGCCGACGCGCGACAACAGCCAGTTGGGCGACAGCCGGCACAGCGCGACGATGAAGCCGATCACGGTGGCGAAGAAGATGCCTACCACCGAGACCACGAGCGTGTTCAAAAGCCCGACCACGAACACGCGCAGGAACGTGTCCGAGCCGGTGTAGGAGATCAGGGTCTGGTTGACGTCGAAGCCGGCATTGTTCCGGAGGAAGCCGAAGCCGGCGGCAATGTGCTGGTTTTCGAGGTTCGTCCGGGCGTTGGAGACGATCTCATAGCCAATCCAGCCCAGGATCGCCGCGAAGGCAAACTGGACGGCGACGCCGTTCCAGCCTGCCTTGCCGCCCAGAACGCGCCTGATCTTCAGCGCGATCTGGGCCGGCGGTTTTCGAGCCTCGGTGCTCATCGCCGCGGATCAGGCGGGATCAGCGGATCGGCGGCGCGTACTGAAGACCGCCCTTATTCCAGAGATTGTTGAGGCCACGGCTGATGCCGAGCGGCGAACCGGCGCCGACGTTGCGGTCGAACACCTCGCCGTAATTGCCGGTGGCCTTCACGATCCGCACCACCCAGTCCTTGGTCAGGCCGAGCTGTTCGCCGAAATTGCCGTCGCTGCCGAGCACGCGCTTCAGCTCCGGATTTTCCAGTTTCGCCTTCTCGTCCACGTTCTTCGAGGTCACGCCGAGCTCTTCGGCGGTAACCATGGCGAACAGCGTCCATTTCACGATGTCGAACCACTGGTCGTCGCCGTGGCGCACCATCGGCCCGAGCGGCTCCTTCGAGATGATTTCGGGGAGCACCATATGGTCGTTGGGATTGGCAAGCTTGAGGCGGTTGGCGTACAGGCCCGACTGGTCGGTGGTGAAGACGTCGCAGCGCCCGGCTTCATAGGCCTTGACGGTCTCGTCGTTGGTGCCGAACGCGATCACCTCGTACTTCATGTTGTTGGCCTTGAAGTAGTCGGCGAGATTCTGCTCGGTGGTGGTGCCGGTCTGGACGCAGACCGAGGCGCTGTTGAGCTCGAGCGCCGAATTCACCTTGAGCGACTTCTTCACCATGAAGCCCTGCCCGTCGTAATAGGTCACGCCGGTGAAGTTGGCGCCGAGCGAGGTGTCGCGCGAGATGGTCCAGGTGGTGTTGCGCGAGAGCACGTCGATTTCGCCGGATTGCAGCGCCGTGAAACGATCCTTGGCGGACAACGGCACGTACTTGACCTTGGTCGCATCGTTGAAGATCGCGCCTGCGATCGCGCGGCAGAGGTCGACGTCAAGCCCGGTCCAGTTGCCCTTGTCGTCGGGCGAGGAGAAGCCGGGCAGGCCTTGGCTGACGCCGCAGGACAGCATGCCCCGGTCCTTGATGGTCTTGAGCGTTTGCGCATCGGCGGCCTGGGCGGAGAGGCCGGCGGCGACAGCGAGAGTGAGAGCCAGGGTTACGCGTTTCATGGGCTGAAGGCCTTTCAAAGTCGTCTCAAGGTCAGGAATGGCGTCTTTGGGATCGTCTCCGCCAGGGCTAGCCGCATCAAGACTAGCCTTGCAAGAGTCATGCTGGAAAACCTTGCCGAACACTCGCCCATCCCGGGAGGCCATACCTTAATCCCCGCCGCAGGCGTCCGCCGTTATGGCTGTGACGCAAGGTCCGGTCAGGCGATGGATCGAAGGTCGCGGCAGCCCCTCAACATGCGGCGACTGAATAGCACCCGCGCATCTCAGAACGACTGGCGAGCCGGGTCAAGGGGTTGACGGGACTCTTCTGTGTTCTGTTATTAACGGCAGCGGCCTTCGGCCGGCCCGCGGGCGCGGCGCGCCCGGTGGAAACGCGCTTTTTGAAAGCAGACGCATGGATTCCTCGCATCCCGCCCAACAGCACGCCGAAACCCGGCTGGTGACCTCCGGCCGCGACACCAAGGCGCAGAAGGGGTTCGTCAATCCGCCGGTGTTTCACGGTTCGACCGTGCTCTATCCGACCGCTGAGGACCTGCACGCCCATCGCGGCGAGTTCCAGTACGGCCGCCACGGCACCCCCACCACCAGGGCGTTCCAGGAGACGCTGATGGCACTGGAGGGGCCGCAATGCGCCGGCGTCGGCATCGTGCCGTCAGGCCTGTCGGCGATCTCCACCACCCTGCTCTCGGTGCTGAAGACCGGCGACCATCTGCTCGTCTGCGACAACGTCTATCGGCCCTCGCGCAATTTCTGCAACGGCATGCTCGCGCGCCTCGGCATCGAGACCACCTATTTCGATCCGCTGATCGGCGCGAGCATCGACAAGCTGTTCAAGCCCAACACCCGCGCGGTGCTGGTGGAGGCGCCGGGCTCGCAGTCGTTCGAGATGCCTGACATCCGCGCCATCGCCGAGGTCGCGCATGCGCGCGATGCGCTCGTCATCGACGACAACACCTGGGCGACGCCGCTCTATCATCGCTCGCTCGACCAGGGTGTCGACATCAGCATGCAGGCCGCCACCAAGTATATCGGCGGCCATTCCGACATCATGTTCGGCACCATCTCGGCCAACGCCAAGGCGTGGCCGCAGATTGCCGAAGGCATCCGCCTGCTCGGCGTCTGCGCCGGCCCTGACGACGTCTTCCTGGCGCTGCGCGGCCTGCGCACGCTGTCGGTACGATTGGCGCAGCATCACCGCTCGGGGCTCGACATGGCGCGCTGGCTCGCGGCCCGCCCCGAGGTCGCGCGCGTGCTGCATCCGGCGCTCGAGACCGATCCCGGCCATGCCATCTGGAAGCGCGATTTCACCGGCGCGTCGGGCCTGTTCAGCATCGTGTTGAAGCCGGCGCCGCAGAAGGCCGTCGACACCATGCTCGACACGCTCAAGCTGTTCGGCATGGGCTTCTCCTGGGGCGGCTTCGAGAGCCTCGTGATTCCCTTCGATTGCGACGCCTATCGCACCGCCACGAAGTGGTCGCCGGGCGGCCCGACCCTGCGACTGCACATCGGCCTCGAAAGCGTCGACGATCTCAAGTCCGATCTCGATCGCGGCTTCGCTGCCCTCAAGGCGGCAATGTGAGCCTGCTCACAAGGCATCGCGCCTCGGGACGCGGCAATCGCGCGCCGGCGGACGCGCAAAACGCGCGCCGCGGGAACGCGCAACCGCCGCAAACGTTAACGCGGATGCGCCAACAAAGGGTTTGAACCGCTGACGTTTGGCGCTAGCCTCACCAATCGACTCCAATCCGGACGCGGAGCATGGGAACGTTGGTTCTGCTCGATCTGATGGGCGGCGTGGCGCTGTTGCTGTGGGGCCTGCACATGGTCCACAGCGGGATTCTGCGCGCCTTCGGCCCGGACCTGCGGCGGCTGCTCGGCAAGGCGCTCGGCAACCGATTCAACGCGTTCGCCGCCGGGCTAGGCCTTACCGCGCTGCTCCAGAGCAGCACGGCGACGGCGCTGATCACCAGCTCATTCGCGGCAGAAGGCCTCGTCAGCCTGGCCGCCGCGCTCGCCATCATGTTGGGGGCCAATGTCGGCACGACGCTGATCGTGCAGGTGCTGTCGTTCAACATCGCAGCCGTTGCGCCTGTCCTGTTCGTGCTCGGGCTCGTCGCCTTCCGCTCCGGCCCACGGTCGCGGATCAAGGATATCGGGCGCGTATTCATCGGTCTCGGCTTGATGCTGCTGTCGCTGCACATCCTGCTCGACACGCTGGCTCCGGCGGAGAACGCGCCGGGTGTTCGTGTCATGATGTCCGCGATCACGGGCGATCCCGTGCTCTGCATCGTCATCGCCGCGCTCGTCACCTGGGCGGTGCATTCGAGCGTCGCCAGCGTGCTGCTGATCATGTCGCTGGCCTATTCGCAGTTCATCACACCTTACGCGGCCCTCGCGCTGGTGTTGGGGGCCAATCTCGGCAGCGCCATCAATCCCGTGTTCGAGGGCGCCCGGCGCGACGATCCCGCAAGCTACCGCCTGCCGCTCGGCAATCTCGCCAACCGCGTGATCGGGATCGCGCTGGTGCTGCCGTTCCTGAATGGGATCGCTGAGCACATGCACGCCTGGCAGCCTGATCTCGCCAGGATGACGGCGGCCTTCCACATCGCCTTCAACGTAGGCACGGCCGTCATCTTCATCGGCCTGCTCGACATCATGTCCCGGCTCCTGACCCGGCTGCTGCCTGATCGCGTCCGGGAAGACGATCCGGCCCGGCCGCGCTATCTCGACGAGAGCGCGCTGGAGACGCCGTCACTGGCGCTCGCCGACGCCGCGCGTGAGACCTTGCGCATGGGCGATCTGGTCGAGGTCATGCTGCGCAAGGTAATGGCGGCGATGATGACCGGCGACCGCGCGCTGGTCGACCAGGTCACGAAGATGGACAATGTCGTTGACAGCCTCGACGAAGCCATCAAGCTCTATGTGACGAAGCTGATGCGGGGCAGCCTCGACGAGAGCGAGGGCCGGCGCGCGATGGAGATCATCTCCTTCGCCATCAACCTCGAGCATATCGGCGACATCATCGACAAGAGCCTGAGCGAGCTCGCGACCAAGAAGATCAAGCGCCGCTTCCAGTTCTCGGCCGAGGGCGCCGAGGAGCTCGCCGCCTTCCACAAGCGCACGATGGACTCGCTGCGGATCGCCTTCGGCGTCTTCATGTCGGGCGATGCCAACGAAGCGCGCAAGCTGCTGGTGGAGAAGACCACGCTGAAGAACACCGAGCTCGCCGCCGTCGAGCGTCATCTCGACCGCTTGCGCGAGGGCCGCCCCGAGACCATCGAGACCACCTCGCTGCATCTCGACGTGCTGCGCGACCTACGCCGCATCCACTCGCATATCTGCTCGGTCGCCTATCCCGTGCTCGATGCCGCCGGCGAGCCTTATCGCAGGAGCGAGGCGGATGCCGCCCTGCCCGCCTCCGGCGCGGCGTCGGCGTTACCGCGCTAGCGGCGCGTCTCAGCGTTCCAGCGTCCTCGAGGCGCGGCCGCGGTTCTTGATGATCAGCATGATGTTGCGGATATAGATGATGGTCGCGAGCGCCTGTCCGAGGATGATGACGGGCTCGCGCTTCACGACGCCGTAGACCAGCGTCATCAGCCCGCCGCCCATCGAGCAGAACCAGAACGCCATCGGCACCACGCTGTTGCCGGCCCGCTCGCTCGCGATCCACTGCACCAGGAAGCGTGCGGTGAAGAACAGCTGCGCGACGAGGCCGAACGCCAGCCAGAAATCGAACTTGGCGACGAAGACGTCGTAGAGATAGTTATTCAACGCCTGACCGTATTGGATGATCATGCCTTCACCTCAGTCACATCTGGTGTCGGCTTCTTGCGGCGGATCAGCCACCACACGCCGACGAGATCCATGATGCCGATCCACAGCCGGTCGAAGAAACCATAGTTTGACACGCCGGAATGGCGCGGCCGGTCGATCACGTCGACATAGGCGATCTCGTAGCCTTCGCGGCGCACCAGCGCCGGCAGGAAGCGATGCAGCCCGTCGAAATAGGGCATCATCAGGAATACGTCGCGCCGGAACGCCTTCAGGCCGCAACCGGTATCGCGCGTTCCGTCCTTCAGAATCGCATTGCGGACGCCGTTCGCCACGCGCGACTGGAATTTCTTGAAGCCGGTATCCTTGCGTCCGACACGCTGACCGGCAGCGAGACCGACGCGCCCCGCCCCCTTCTCGACCGCCGCGATCAGGTCGGGCAGGAAGGCGGGATTGTTCTGCCCGTCGCCGTCGAGCGTCGCCACGATCGTGCTGCGCGCCGCGCGCACGCCACTGCGCACTGCTGCCGACTGGCCGCCTGATCTGGCATGGCGAAGCTGCCGGAGATTGTCCCGCTGCTGCATGATCGCGCCGAGCCGTTCGCCGGTCGCGTCCGTCGAGCCGTCGTTGACGTAGATGATTTCATAGGCCCAGCGGCCGTCGAGCGCCGCGCCGATCTCCTCGATCAGCGGCGCGATGTTGTCGGCTTCGTTGCGCACGGGAACGACGATGGAAACCGAAGGCTGGGACGACGACAAATCGAAAGCTCGTGGTTGGAATTGGCCTGCCCCGGGGAACCGGCGGTCCCGGCAGGCAGCCGCTTTTATGGGGCGGATGCCCCGTGGRCAACCCTTTTGAGACGGCCCGAGACCGCCCCTGCAAGAGGCACAATGGTGCCGTCGGCGCGGATGGCAAAGCCGAGCCTCCGGGCCGCGAACCAGTAGCGCACTGCCATGGCGCCGACCATGCCGACCAGAGCGCCGGCGACGACGTCACTCGGATGATGCGCGAGCAGCACCAGCCGGGTCAGCAGGATCACGATTGCGTAAGTGAACATGAACACGCGCAGGCGCGGCCACAGCGCCGAGACCGCAAACGCCAGCGCAAACGCCGTCACCGCATGACCCGACGGCAGGCTGGCATAAGCCCCCGTTCCCTCGAACGGGATGAAGTTGAACGGATCGGCCTTGCCACTCACGAACGGACGTCCGCGACCGATGAGATATTTCAGGATCTCGGCAACGAACACGGACAGGGCGACAGACAGAAACATGAACTGCAGCCGCGTACCGAGGCCGAGCAGCAGCCCACGACGGGTGCCGTGCAATCCCGCTGCAACGAGCGCCAGGAGCACCAGCGTCCCCCCGAGCACCGAGAGCACATACTCGTCCTTGCCGAAATCGGTAAGGATACGGATCGGCCACAGGCTCGGCGTGCCGCGCGTCGGCATCAGCTGGATCTCGGTCTGATCGAACGCGAGCATCAGCACGATGATCAAGGTCGCACCGGCCGCACTGAGCCACAGCGAATGCCGCGCCAGCTTTCGCGCGGCTTCGGCGCGGCGCGAATGCGAAGGCGTACGGACGAGCTGCACCAGGGCATGGCCCGACACCGCGAGCAATTGCGCGGGATAGCCCGGGCGTGGCGCGCTGTCGGCCGGCGCCGGCATCTACTCAGTGCCTTCCGAGCGGAAGATCGAGATCGAGATCGCGCGCCCTTGCGAGAAATTATAGCCGTCGATGCGGGTACCTACCTTGTAGCGCAGCCCGATCGCCTCGGCCCGCTGGACGAAGCTGCGCTCCGAGCGCTGCTCGATCAGCGCGAAGCGACAGCTCCCCTGCCGCAGGAAATCCGCCGCGCCCGAGCCGTCGGTGAGCAGCGTCTGCGTGCCCGTCAGGAACACGAGGCTCGGCTCGTGATAGCCGGCGGCGGCTGCCTTCGGCCCGACGCAGGTGACGTTGCGAAGCGCGCGTGCGATCTCGATGCTCGGAAACAGCGGGGTCAGCGACGGCAGCACGATGCCGTAGACCACGACCGCGAGCATCAGCGCTGCGACCAGCGCGTTGAGCAGCGAGCGCTCGGCGCGGTTGGTGTCGAACAGCCACCAGGCGAACAGACCGAAAATGAGCGAGGCCGCAATGAACGGCCAGGCCACGAACGCCGGTTGCCGCGTCAGCATGACCGCGCCGACCACGGCGATGATCGAGGCGGCAGCGGGAATCGCAAACCACCAGGCCGAGCCGCGCGCGAGCCACGAGCGCGACAGCACGTTGCGCTCCAGCGCACCGACGGTGAGGATCGCGATCGCCGGATACAGCGGCAGCACGTAATGCGGCAGCTTGGTCAGCACCGCCTCGAACACGATCCAGGACGGGATCAGCCAGGCCAGCAGGAACTGCGCGCCGGGCTCGCGCCGGGCCCGCCACACCGCCGGCGCCGCCATCGCCGCAAGCGGCGCGCCGGGCCAGAACGTGATCCAGAACAGCGCCAGATACAGTCCGGGCGGCGCGCCATGGGATTCCTGGGCGCCGATTTTGCTCAGCATGTCGCCGCCGACGGAATCGGCGAAGAAGGCATCGCCCGCGCGCCAGAAGATCGCGACGAACCAGGGCAGCACCAGCACCAGCATCCACATCAGGCCCCAGAGCGGACGCAGCTTCCACAGCCACGAGGCATCACGGTCCTGGATCGCGAGCGCGACGATGGTCAGGCCCGCGAACATCAGGATCAGCGGACCCTTGATCAAGATGCCGACCGCGAGCGCGGTCCAGAAGATCGCGGGCCAGCTCCAGGGCGGATGGGTCTCATCCTCTGCGCGCTGCCACGACAGATAGGCGCGCGACATCGCGCCCATCGCGGCGGTCACGCAGAACAGCAGCATCGCATCGGTTTTCGCGAGGCGTGCTTCGACGCCGAGCAGCACCGAGGCGCACATCAGGAGCGCGGCGAGCACCGCGGCGCGCCGCGTGACGAAGCCGAGCGCGGCCCAATAGGTCATGAGCACGGCGCCGATTGCGCCGATCAGTGACGGCAGCCGGTACACCCAGATCCGCAATTCGGCCTTCGGCAGCTTGAGCGCGGATGCGGCTTCAACCGCGGCCGACTGCAACCAGTAGATGCCGACTGGCTTCTTGTAGCGGACGTCTTCCTGGAAGCGGATGTCGACATAATCGCCGCTCTCGACCATCTGCTTGGTGGCCTGCGCAAAGCGCGCCTCGTCGCGGTCAACGGGCGGAATCGTGAAGAATCCCGGCAGGAATAGCAGCAGCGCACACAGCAGCAGGAAGCCAACCGCGCGGGCGTGACTGGCCGTGGCGTAGTCCAGCATAAGCACGAGCCGGCTGCCCGGATTCACGGGCGCTTTCGGCTCGCGGGGTGCTCCAAAACGGGGGCTGGGATAGGTCTCGGCCATTGGTTCCGCTTACGCTGAAACCGTCATTCCGACAACCGGTTAAGGCGGGGTCATTGAATTCGAATGACAACTGTGTCCGCGGCGCCAGTGGCGTCGATCACGGTCAGCCGCGCAAAGCCCGGACCGGGCGGATCGATCAGGCGCTGGCGGCGCCCGTCGATCTCGCCGAGTGATGTTCCATTAACCATGATGGTCATGGGAAGGACGCCGCCGGCGACCTTCACCGGCATGGCTGCGCTCCCCTCGCCGCCGGAACGGTCGACATCGATCCGCGAGCCGTTCAGCGGGAACTGGATGTGCAGCGCCTGCTCGCTGCCGGTCCGCAACAGGTCCCCGACCGGGCGGAACCGCTTCAGCGGCAATGGCAACTTGGCGTTGCTGGCGACCAGGGTTCCCTTCGGCGGCTTCGGCAACGGGGCCAGCGTCTTGCCGGTGCGCGCGAAGGCGTCGAACAGGATCGGGGCTGCGGCCACGCGGCCGATCAGCCCGGGAACCGGCGCGCCGTCGGGCCGACCGACCCAGACGCCGATGGTCAGGCGGCCGTCGAAGCCGACCGACCATGCGTCGCGATAGCCGTAGGAGGTGCCGGTCTTGAAGGCGATGCGGTTGTGGGCGGCATTTTCGGGCGGCGGCGTGCCCAGAAGCACGTTGCCGACCTGCCAGGCCGCGACCTGGTCCAGCAGCCGCAGCGGTTCCCGATCGTCCCGGCCGGTCATGAGGTCGCGCAACGGCATGGTGGTGCCGAGCCGGGCGAAACCCGTATAGAGCTGGGTGAGGTCCTGCAGTGTCACACCAACGCCGCCGAGTCCCATCGCGAGCCCCGGTGCCTCGTCCTTGGGCAGGACCAGATTGCCGCCGGCCTGCCGCAGCCGCGACGACAGCCGGCTCGCGCCGACGCGGTCGAGCAGCACGATCGCCGGCACGTTCAGCGACAATTGCAGCGCCTTCTTCACCGGCACCGTGCCCTGAAACGTCATGTCGAAATTTTCCGGCGCGTAGGAGCCGAAGCGGACGGGCCGGTCGTCGATCAAACTGTCGGGGTGGACGAAGCCGTCCTCGAACGCGAGCCCGTAGATGAAGGGTTTCAGCGTCGACCCCGGCGAACGGACGGCGCGGGTCATGTCGACCTGCCCCGCCCGGCTCTCGTCGAAATAATCGGCCGAACCGACGCGGGCGAGCACGTCGCCGCTCTCATTGTCGACCACGATGATGCCGACCGAGATATTGGGCCCGAGCGCAATGGCGCGGTCACGCGCCAGCGGTTCCAGCACCTTCTGCAGATTGGCGTCGAGCGTCAGCTTGATGACCGGCGTATCCTTGACCGTCGACAGCGCCGTGTCGGAGGCATGTGGCGCGAGGATCGGCATCGGCTTGCGCAGTTTTGGCACGGGCACGGCCTTGGCCTGCTTCGCGTCCTCAAGGCTGACCACATGCTCCTCGACCATGCGGTCCAGCACGCGGTCGCGGGCTTTACGTGCGGCCTCGGGATAGCGATCGAGCCGGCGCGTCTCCGGCGATTGCGGCAGCGCCACCAGCAGCGCGGCCTCGGCCAGCGAGAGCCGCTTCGGCTCCTTGCCGAGATAGGCGATCGAGGCTGAGCGGATGCCTTCGAGATTGCCGCCATAGGGCGCCAACGCGAGATAGAGGTCCAGGATCGCATCCTTGCTCATGCTGCGCTCGATCTCGATCGCCCGCACGATCTGCCGCAGCTTTGCATAGAGCGAGCGTTGCCGCCGCGGCTCCATCAGCCGCGCCAGTTGCATCGAGATGGTCGAGCCGCCCGAGACGATGTGGCCGCGCGTGGTGAGCTGTAGTGCGGCGCGCACGAGAGCGAGCGGGTCGAGACCGTTATGCGCGTAGAAGCGCTGGTCCTCATAGGCGAGCAGTAACTTGAGATAGGTCGGATCGACGTTGGCCTTGGCATCGACCGGCAGCCGCCAGCGGCCGTCGGCCATGGCATAAGCGCGCAGCAGCTTTCCGTTGCGATCGACGACCGTGGTGGAGACCTGGCGTGCCTCGTCGAGCGGGAGCGGGCCGAGGGAATAGACCCAGCCGACAAAGCCGCCGATGGCGAGGATGAGCGTGAGTGCGAGGGCCGAGAGGACACGACGGCCCCAGCCCTTTGCTCCGTCATGGCCGGGCTTGTCCCGGCCATCCACGTTCTTCGCCACGGCGCCACAGTTCGTGGATGCCCGGGACAAGCCCGGGCATGACGACTGAGTTTGAAGCGCCGACTCGTTCATTTCACACTCACTTCGCCGCCCGCACCTCGACGTTACCCGTCCCGGTCCGGCCGTAGCGCGAGGGATTGTACATGTCCTCGACATAGGCCTGGGGCAGCACGTATTTGCCGGGCGAGACCGCGCGCACGACGTAGGCGACGGTGAAGACCGACTTGGAGTCCGAGGCGCGATCGACCGCCGCCGTGAAGCGGTCGTCACGGAACTCGGTGTCTTCAGGCTCCTCGCCGTCCTCGATCCAGTCCAGCGTGCCGCTGTCGCCCGACGACACCAGCTTCGGATTATCGATCTCGAGGCCCGCGGGCAGATAGTCGGACACCATGRTGTGGCCGTACTCGGGCTTCGCCTCGGTGATCTTAAGCACCACGGCGAAACGCTGGTTCTGCTTGACCTTGCTGATGTCGGCGGGCTTGCCATCGAGCGTGAAATAATTGCGCTCGATCTTGAAGCCGTTCGATGCAGCTGGCTCCGGCGTGACCGGCGAGCCCGACACCGAGACCACCGCCTGGACCGGCGCATCGCCGGTGTTGGTGATCTTCAGCGGCTTGCCCTCCAGCGTCACGGCCTTGTAGCTGCGGTACAGCGCGGTCTTCACCGGCTGGCCGTCGACTTCCATCGAGAGGTTTTCCTTGGCCAGCGCCCGCGCCGCCAGCACCAGCCACGCATTCTCCTGCGTGGAGGTGTAGGGCGTCAGGCCGCGCGCGGTCTCGACCCGCGACACCGCCTGCGTCAGCGTCGCCTTCGGCGCGTTGCCTTCGCTGGCGAGAGAGACCAGCGCGGCGGCATCGCGCAGCTGCGAGCCGTAGTCGGTGCGGCCGAACTCCAGCACCGGCTTCGGCGCGAGGCCGTCGAGGGCGGCACCGTAGACGCGTTCCGCGCGATTGCGGTCGCCGACCAGCGCGAGCGCGGCCGCAAGCTGCGACTTCGCGATCGGGGTCGCGAGGTTGCTCAACTTGGTGTCGGCGAGATAGCGGAGATCGCCGATCGGCGCCGCCCCGTTACGCGCGAGCACGTAGAGGCCGTAGGCGAGATCGCGCCCGCCGTCCTTCTCCGGCTCGTTGCCGTTCACGACCGAGTTGCGGATACGGTCGAGCGCGTTCTTGAACAGCACGTCCGGCACCGCAAAGCCTTTTTCGCGGGCGCGGGTGAGGAAGTCCGTCACGTAGGCGTCGAGCCAGGCGTCGTCGCCTCCGGCCGACCACAGGCCGAACGAGCCGTTGGAGCCCTGGCGTGCCAGGAGCCGCTCGACCGCATCGCGGATGCGCTGGTCGACCTCGGTGTCCATGGCCAGATGCGCGCCGGCGGCGAGCTCGTTGACATAGAGCAACGGCAGGGCACGGCTCGTGATCTGTTCCGAGCAGCCATAGGGGTAGCGGTCGAGCGCCTTCAGGATCGTTGCGGCGTCGAGCGCCGTCGACAGGCTGGCCGAAACCGAGACGCTGCCGGTGCCCGGGACGAGATCGGAGAACATGTCCGAGGTCAGCGTCAGGCTTTCACCCTTCGCCAGCGTCCGGATCGAACGCCGCGCCAGCACCTGTGTCGCCGCCTTGACGTCGAGCGCATAGTGACGCGCCAGCGCAAGGCCGTTCGGTCCCTTGATGTCGACGTCGAGCGTCGCCTGCCCCGCCGCCGTCGCGTCGATTGCGAGCGTAAACGCGTTGCGCTGCTTGGCGGCGAGCTTGACCGTGGTTGCGGGATTGCCGGTCATCTTCACCGGGCCGCCGGTCTTCACGTTGATGACGTAGTCGCCGGCCTGGCCCTCGACATTGTCGATCTCGAGGTTGACCGTGCCGTGGTCGCCATTGAGCAGGAAGCGCGGCAAGGTCGTGGTCAGCACCACGGGATCGCGGATCACGACATCCGTGTTGGCACGGCCGAGCTTGGTCGCGGTCCACGCCACCGCCATGACGCGCGCGGTGCCGGCGAACTCGGGGACATCGAAGCTCACTTCGGCGGTGCCGTCGGCGGCGACCGTGACGATGCCCGAGTAGAGCGCGAGCGGCTTTTGCGCGGGCGGAGAGCCCTGCAATTCGCCGGCGCCGGCATCGCCGCCGGACTTGATCTGTCCGCGCGTGCCCGACATGCCGTCGATCAGTTGCCCATAGAGATCGCGGATCTCCGCGCTCAGGCGACGCTGGCCGAGATAGTAATCGTCAGGCGCCGGCGGCTTGTAATTGGTCAGGTTGAGGATGCCGACATCGACCGCAGCGATGACGATTTTGGCGTCCTCACCCGGATTGAGCCCGTCGAGCTTGACCGGGATCTTCAACGTCGCATTCGGCCGAACCAGTGCCGGCGGCGTCAGCTTCACCTGGAGCGTGCGGGTCTGCTTGTCGATGCCGAACCATTTCAGGCCGATCGCCCGGCCCGGCATGCGTTGCGCAGCCGCATCGAGCGGGCGGCGCAGCGTCGCCACCACATAGGCGCCGGTGCCCCAGTCCTTGCCGACCGGCAGTCTCACCTGCGCGGTACCTTCCTTGACGTCGATGGTCTGCGTCGTCAGCAGGCGGTCGCCGAGCACATTGACGGTGAGCTTGCCAGCGCTGCGGACGTTCACCGACACCGTCATGGTGTCGCCGGAGGCGTATTGCGGCTTGTCGATCGAGGTCTCCAGCAGGTCCGGCGTGTCGGCGCTGCCGTCGGAGTACCAGCCGACGTCGAACTGCACCGAGGTCACCGGACCGTCGGCGTCGTTCGACTTCACATCGAGCCGGTAGCGGCCGGGCTGCGGGCTAAGCGAAATCCGCGACGGCTTGTCGGCAGCGATCGTCACGTCGCCGTCGGAAACGCGCGAAGTCGATTTGACCGGCTCGTACTCCCAGTAATTGTTCTGGCGATACCACTGGTAGCGCGACTCCATCTTCAGGAGCTCGTAGCGCAGGCCGTCGCGGCGCAGCCTCTCGCCTTCGGGCGAGACGAACACGACATCGAACTCCGCATTGTCGCCCTCGGCGACGTTCTTGTCGCCGAACAGCGGCTTGATGCCGATCATGGCGTTGGCGGGTGCGACCGGCAGCACGATCTTGCGCTCAACGGCACGGCCGCCGGTCTCGACCATGCGAACGAAGATCTGCGCCTCCTGCGGGCGCGTCGAGGCAGGCTGCTTGTCCAGCGTCACCGGGAAGGTGGCAACGCCGTTGGCGTCGGCCTCCGGCAAATTCTCCAGCGGCGTGCGCTCGTTCGAGGTGGTCTCCTCGTCCGCGACGCCGAACTGGTAGCCGGCAAAGCCTGGGCGTTCGCTCGCGGGCGCGACCAGCATGTCGCCTTCGAGCTGGAGGCCCGAAGCCGGCGCGCCATAGAGGAAATGGCCATCCGCCTTGAGCTCCACCGGAGCGTTAGCTTTGATCAGCTTGTCCTTGGCGGACAAGTCGAATTCGATCCTGTCAGGAACGTAGTCCTCGACCATGAAGGTGGTTTCGCCGACCGACGAGCCCTTCGGATCGGTGAAGGCACGCACCCGCCAGGTCCCGGTCGGGACGGCCGAATTGAGCGGCAGGGACAGCGTGCGGCCGCCGGCGCCCTGGTCGGCCAGCACGGCGCGGCGGAATTCGACGCCGTCGGGGCGCTCGATCACCAGCGTCAGCGGCCCGCCGGCAACGGCATTGCCCTGCCCGTCGCGCAAAAGCGCGGTGAGATAGACGGTCTCGCTGGAGCGATAGACGCCGCGCTCGGCATAGACGAAGGCATCGGCGCCCGATGGCACCGCCCGGCCCGAAACGCCGCGGTCGGACAGGTCGAAAGCCGAGGTCTTCAGGCTCAGGAAGGCATAGTCGGCCTTCTCGCCGGTGACCGTGAGCATCGCCGGCGACAGGCCGCCTTCGCCGCGCGCAAGGCCCGCCTCGAACAACACATGGCCGCTATCGTCGGTCTTGCGGGTCGCCAAAATCTCGTTGTTGCGGGCGACCAGCCGGACCTCGGCCTTGCCGACCGGGTCGGTCGAGGCCAGCGAATTGACGAAGACGTGGATGCCGTCATTGCCGGAATAGGCGGTGACCCCGAGGTCTGAGACGATGAACCATTGCGTCGCGAGCTGGTAATCGTCGTCCGAGCCCGGCCCCTTGGCCGCGGCGGTCATCACGTAGACCCCGGGCTGGAGCTCGCCGAGCGCCTGGTCGACCGGGAATGCGGTGGTGACGTCCTGGTTCAGMGTCATCGCGGTCGCGAGCTCGCCGGTCCAGACCTTGACGCCACGCTCGCCGCCGAGATCGGCGAGCTGGTAGCGCGACAGCGTCTTCTGGAAATCGCTGTCGACGACCGTGTTGATCAGGTTGCGGTCGCCGATCCTGAAGACGTTGACGCTGACCGCGGGCGTGTTGACGCTGACCACGGGAATGCCGCGCTGGCCGGTCCGCGGCAGCACATAGGCGCGGCTGGTGAAGCGCACGAACGGCTTGCGGTCGCGCACATAGACGTTGAACTCGGCGGATTTCGGCAGGCCCTCCTTCACGGTGGACGGCAGGCCGGCGCGCAGATTGATGTTGTAGCGCTCGCCGTGCTTCAGCCCGTCGACGCAGAGCTGCTTGCCTTCGGCCGACAGCGCCGGCTTGTCCTGGCCCGCCAGCGCTAGGTACGGCGCGAAATCGGTGCGCTTGGCCAGCTCCTCCGAGAACTGGAAGCAGGCGCGCGGGCTCGCCGAATCCGAGTCCACGGTATAGTCGAGCAGCCGGAAGCCGTGCTCGTCGCGCATCTTCTCGTATTGACCGCGGACGTCGGCGACCTCGCGCATGTCGAGCGACAGCCGCAGCGCATCGAGCGCCGGCCGCCACAGCTTGCGTTCGGCCAGCGACTTGCCGAGCACGGCGAGCGCATCCGCCTCCTCGCCCGGATTGCCGGCGCGCTGGTAGGCGATGTAGGCGGCGGTCGAGGCCCGCTCCAGCAGGAACGTCTGCTCGCTCGAGCTTTTCGGCGAGATCTGGAAGATCACCTTGGCGAGCCGCAGCCAGTTGCCGGTATCCTCCGGCGTGGTCGCGGCGATCTGGCCGAGCACCGACAGCCCGGTGCGGAAATCATTGCGCCGGAAGGCGGCGTCGGCGTCGGTGCGCAGCGTCGCGCTGGTCTTGGCTACCGGCCCCGCCTCGCTCTTGATCTGGGCCTCCAGCTTGATCGCGGAATCGGCGAGGTCGTCGCGCTTGAACGCCTTGTCGGCGGCCAGCGCTGCGCTAAGGCCGAGCGCCAGCGTGGCGCAGAGTGTGACGGCGCGAACAAGACCGATCATAATGGACTCCCGGAAATCGCGGCGAACGCCGCGTGAGCATGAAATGCGCGGAAAGGTGACGGACTCAAGGCGATGGAACCAAAGGTGCAAATCGTCGCATTCGCCATGACAAGGCAAGCCCTGAGGAAACCGATCGAGATATCACCGCGCACGCCGTCCTGATGGCGCAGCCCTACCTGACCGATCGACCGGCGGCCGTGTCCCGGAAGCTGGCCAGCGTTCCCGGCGATGTAATCCATCGTCCAGTCCGCTGCCGCTCAACCCGGCACCCTGACACCCCACCGTTCCGCTTAGTCGCGGCGTTGAGGAAAACGGTTCGGTTCAGACTTGGCGGGAGCGAGGATTTTTCATATTTGGCGTGATAGAAGACCGGCAGGCGGCAGCCGAGGCCGGCATCAAGACGGTCCCATAGCTCAACTGGATAGAGTAGCGGATTTCTACTCCGCGGGTTGCAGGTTCGAGTCCTGCTGGGATCGCCAGCCGCGTCAGGCGCGGCGTATTTTTGGCTAACCGTTTGCACCGAAACGCCGGGAGTATTCTGGTCGCCATCGCTCTTGGAGGTTGCCGCCGACGCAGTTCTTCACATGAGCGCGGCCGAACTCGACGCTGCACTGTTTCGCGCGATCCAATGGCTTGCGAATCACGGTACGCCGCACGCGAGTAAGTAGGCTCCTGCAGGCGCTGGCCAAGGCGCATCGGGCGATCAACCTAGCGAGGAAAGTCGGCAATGAGCGATGCAGACACAGGCGAAGGCGAAGAGCTCATCATGGCCGACACTGGCTTGGCTGTGGCGGAGGAGCTGGCGGAGATGGAGATCACGAAGTTCGACCTCGATTGCGCCCTAGTCAGCTTGACGCTATGGACGCAGGGATATCGCCCAGAAGGTGGCGAAAGCGAAAAAGAGAGGGCTGTTAATGGCAGCTTGTTCCGCGACGGAATCACCCAATTCGTCAGCTGCTTCGACAGCAAGAATCGCTTCCCCCTTGTAGTGGAAACGGTCTACCCGAACGCCACCGGCGTAGCCCCCTACTTCAAATGGCTGCGCAACCTGAGGAACTCCTACACCGCGCATAGGCATGGCGCGGCCCGCCAGTGCAGCATCGCGGCAGTGGTCCGCCCGGGAACAGGTGCGTTTCTTGGCCATTCCAAATTGTTTGCGGCCTATGTTGGTCCCAGCCAAGACGGCCATGCTCAACTGTTGGCCGTTGTGTCGTTGGCGATCCGCTATGTCGAGGCTCAGATTCTGCGCCTGCAACAGCAGTTTATCGAGGAAGCCTCCGCGATACCACCTGAGCAGTTATTGATGCTCCCGCGTGGAGCGGCTGTTCAACCGCAAGGCCCAGCCCAAATGGGAATGAGCCGCGGGGACGTCAGGAAGGCAATCGCGCGCGAACTTAACGAAACGATCGTAGGAGATATTACGGCGGAAGCCCAAGAGCCTCGCTGATGCGCGAAACAATCCCCGCCCCTCCTCCGACGTCCACGGCCGAAAGCAGGGCGCTGCACATCGACTGCCCGCAAACGTGGAGCCGATTTGTCGCGTCGATCCCGTGGACGATTTCGATTCGCGCTGCCGGAATTTCGGTGCCGCTTGATCGACGTGACGGACGCACAGTTACCAATCCTTTTACTTCACGAATACGTGGGTACCCTCGCCCCGGTCTTTGAACCTGACGGACGAACCCTATCTATGCGCCGGGCGACGTGCGCCCGATAGGGAATTCGATGCTGCCAACCGAGTGGACGAGAATGGCTATCGCATCTGCGGTTGCCGTGATCGCGATGTCGTATTTGGCAATCGACGCTGGCGTCGTGAACTCCAGCGTGATCACACGGCGCATCGAGACGGCGCGGGCCTCCATTGCGGACGCGGCGGCCAGTCAGCATCAACTCGCTTTCGCTATTCAGGCCTGGGCGCGCCCAAGCCGCCAGAAGCCGGACTCGGAGCCACGCTTGGAGCACTGCCTGGCGATCGATTGAGTCAGGTCGCAGCACCAAATCAGCCGACGCCTAAGCGGCATTTCTTTTGTTCACGGTCCGACTCCGCTTCGTTCCAAAAGCACGAATCGTCATCGCAAAAATCGGCAGCGCGCATTTGTTAATGTCGCGTTTCGCTCGCTCGGTTCGTTCATGCATCCAAGGTCACGAGCACGGGCCGCAAGCGGTACGCGTCGATCGCAGCGTTCGACAGTAGCAGCCTGCGCCGCTCGCCGCGTAGCATCATGCGATCGATCCTGTTCAGGATGAAGCGGGCTGAATCATTGGGCTCGCCGGTGAGCAGGCCGGATTGGTCGAGATATTTCCAGGCGATCTCGAAAGACTGCGCGCGTAATTCGGGGTCTGTCATAGCCGGCCAACGTCGGCGGGGAACGGATGTTCCTAACCGCGCAACGTCAGTCCGGCGCGACGAAATGCGCAGCGCCGCGGAATGAGATCACGACCAGCACGTTGGCTGCAACGTAATGGAGTGGTGCCGACCCGCCAGCCCCGGTCGGCTTTGAAGGGCCCCGTGCTTGTCCCCCCGAGCACGGGGCTTTCTCATGCAGGCCAGCCAGCGCCCCGACCTCGTCCGGCCATTGACGCGAGATCTCGCCGAGGATGCGATTAGTCCGTCTGCTCGTCGCGCCGGTCGCGGGCAAGCTGATGCCAGGCCAGAGCCAGTTGGATCAGTCTCTGCCGGTCGGCGCCGTCGGCGGACGCCGCGGCCCGCTTCATCGCCGCCTCGGCTTCGTGCTGTGGGTCGTACTTGGGGCACATGAGGCCGAACCTAACCGACCGATATGGACGGACCGATGGCAATTTCGTCCGTATGAATGCGGGGTGGCTTCACGTCGTCCGAACCCACCCTGACGCATCTGTGAACTGCGTCACAGCCTGTAACCGGCGTCTCGGCTAAACAGAACTCAACCGCTCGCACCGCCGCGAGAGGGCATGGGTGGTCCATCATGACACAGGAAGCAGCAGCCGAGGCTCACGTCCCAACGCGACGCGCAAGGCCCGACCTGTTCGGCGCCACGTTTCTTGCCACCATCGGTATCGTGATGCTGGCCTGGATCGCAGGCCTGGTCTGGGCCGCGATCGCGTTCTTCAACTGGCTGGTGTGACGCGCGAAGCGATCAGTATCGCTTCAGCAAGCAATACGTTGCCCAGACAAAAAGAGGCGGGCCTGCGCCCGCCTCCTTGTTTCAGACCTTGCCTGAAGCCTCAGTAACAGGCGCGAGGATCGGCCTGCACATACTGGCCGCTCGGATAGCGGTAGTAGCAATTGCCCTGGGCGAAATAATAGCCGGGCCGCGAGGCAGCCGTGGCGCCGGCGATCGCGCCGGTGGCGCCGCCGATCACGGCACCCGCGGCCGCGCCCGAGGCGTTGCCCGAGATCAGGCCGCCCAGCACGCCGCCGACGATGGCGCCGCCAAGTGCGCTTGCGCCGGGATCAGGCGGAGGCGGCGGCGGTTCGTAGGCGACGGGAGGCGGCGCCGGAGCATAGGCCACCGGCATGTCGTCGAAGTAATCCTCGGAGATGTAGGCCGGCGGGCCGGCCATCCGCTGCGGATAATAATACCAGACGCCGCCGACGTCCCACCACCAACCGGAGCGGCCGTTGCGGACCTCGTGGCGCCAGCGCCCGCCATCCCAGGCGCGATTGCCGCGATAGGCGTGTCCGCCCCAGTCGCGCTCCGGTGCGGGGCCCCTGGCGTAATTGCGTCCGGGCGGCGGGCCGCCTGCTCCGTGCGGCCCGGGACCGGGGCCGCCGGCGTGGGGCTGGCCGCCGGGCTGTTGCGTGGGCCGGGCCGCCTGCTGCGGCGGGGGGCCCTTGCGCATGTTCTGATTGTTCTGGGGCGGCGCACCGGCGCCGGGCCCCGCAGGCGGCTGGGCCTGGGGTCTTGGCGGCAATGAGTCCTGTGCCTGCGCCGACAGTGCGACAAGGGAGATGGCCGAAACCAAGGGAATAATGATCTTCATGCGGCTGGACGCACTCATGCGTGCTTGACCCCCTACTCTCGCGATTGCCGTGGTGCCTAGCGCGATAGACGATTCGCCTCGCGCCTGGCTGATGCCGGCGGACATAACTGACCTGCTTTGGTCGGCTAAGTCCCGTTACAAATGATTAAGATCACGGCAATTTTCGGCCCTGGGGGCGCGGCGGAACCGTTCTAGCGCGCCGGCTCGATCACATTGCAGTTGGTCCGCCCCGACATCAGGCAGTCCTGCATCTTGCTGGCCGCGGTGAGATCGCGGGCGAGCCACCAGCCGACACCGAGGATCACGAGCGCGATGATCAATCCGGCAATCGCGCCGCGACGGTTGTCGCCGGATTGAGGTTTTGCGAGGGATTTGGGCTTTTTGCCCGGTTCGGGCTTGGATTCGGGCTTGGACTCAGACTTGGACATAACTGGCCGATCGCAGGGGTGAGCCGGCTTTACCACCTCTGCGACGTCGCGTCACATCCCGGCCGATCGTTCAGCCCCGGGTCTGCCGGATCGCATCCTTGCGCGAGGTTTCGACCGCCGGAGTGGCCCGAGGTGCGCACGTCGTCAGCAAGAATGCGGTCTGGGTGCATTCCCAATCCGCGCCGAGGACGGCACTTTCGATCGGCTTCGGGCGGGCGAGCAACAGTGCGACGCCAGCCAAGGCGACCACCGCGACGGCGATTGCGAGCGCCTTCGGGCTCAGTCTTGAGATCATCATGCCCGTGCTCCGTCTCGTACCGGGCGGACGCTAGGCGCCGCTCCGTGTGGTCCTCTATGAAGGACATCACAATTCGGCAGTTTTTCGGGGCTACGAGAGATCGTCGGTGGTGGCGATTTTTCGTCTACCTGATCGGCTGCGATTATGGGTGGCTTCGCGACGCGCGCCGATGTACACGCTTCTGCGTCGCGTGGTGCCTGCTATGCCCAGCCGACGTACCAACAGTCACCGATGTAGGATTGAAAGCGAGGAAGGCAAGGCCCGTGAGTGGATTTAGGGAACCCGGGTTTTCAGACCGGCAAAAGGCGGCGCAGGAAGCGCGCAAAAATCTTTTGAACAAATTCAAGTCGCAGCCCGGGCTGGATGATCCGGCGGTGGCGGCACGTCGTGCTGAGCGCGAGGCGCTCGCGGCCAAGCGCGCAGAGGCAAAGGCCGCGCGCGAAGCCGAGAAGGCCGAGCAGAAGCGTATTGCGGAAGAAGCTGCAGCGGCCGAAGCCGCGCGTATCGCCCGCGAAGCGGAAGAAGCGATCGCCAAGCAGGCTGAAGTCGAGGCCGAGCAAAAGGCCAAGCGCGACGCCCGCTACGCTGCCCGAAAGGCCAAGCGGAAGTAACGTTCGCAAGTCACGTTCAACTCACGTCGCGTTCAAGTGAAGTTGAACTGAAACATCGCTGGGGGCGGTCCATGTGACCGCCCTCGGACTTCCAAGCGCGCGGCTGCCTTCGCAGACGCCGCGAAGACGGCGGAAGATCAGTTCTTCTTCATCATCCCGTCGTCTTTCTTCATCCCGTCCTTCGACATGTGGTCCTTCTTCATGCCGTCGTCCTTGGACATGGTGTCCTTCTTCATGCCGTCCTTGGACATCGTGTCCTTCTTCATCATGCCGTCGTCCTTGCCCATCTTGTCCTGGGCAAAAGCGGCCGGCGACAGCGCGAGGCCAAGCGACAGAGCGGCAGCCGAGACGCCGAGCACGATGCGGGTGCGAATGGTCATGAGTGATTTCCCTTCGAGATGGTGTTTGTCAGCGACGGACGCCGCTATCTGATCTCGACGGATTGCCCGCTGGCGTTGTTACGCGCCCACTGACAAAATTTCTGCGGGCCGGCTGCGAGGATGTTCCGTGTGCACTGCAGCAAGGCCGGCACTTGCCCCGGCATTCGGTCTCGAACTATCAGATGAGAGAATATTGGGTGAGAGACCGGCTAGGATGGACCTATGCGCTGGTCTCAAGGACCCAGCCCACCTCACACCAAACAAGAACCGGCCAAGGGCCGTCCAAGGGGATACACCATGCTCACGCGCCGTCATCTGATCGCGACCGCCGTCGCCGCACCCGCCATTCTTCGCTTCGGCACGGGTACCGCGCATGCCGCGACCACGCTGAAGATCTCGCATCAATTCCCGGGAGGGACCATCGACAAGGGCGACTTCCGCGACCGGCTTTGCCGCATGTTCGCGGCTGAAGTCGCCAAGCGCAGCAAAGGCGACATCGCCGCAGAAATCTATCCGAACTCCTCGCTGATCAAGACCAACGCGCAGTTCTCCGCGATGCGCAAGGGCGCGCTCGACATCAGCCTCTATCCGATGCCTTACGCCGGTGGTGAGCTGCCGGAGACCAATATCGGCCTGATGCCGGGCCTCGTGACCACCTACGACCAGGGCATGCGCTGGAAGAAGGCGCCGGTCGGCAAGGCGCTGACCGACTTCCTCGCCGACAAGGGCATCATCCTGCTCACCTGGGTGTGGCAGGCCGGCGGCGTCGCCAGCCGCTCCAAGCCGATCGTCGCTCCTGAAGATGCCAAGGGCATGAAGGTGCGCGGCGGCTCGCGCGAAATGGACATGGTGCTCCAGACCGCCGGCGCCTCGGTGCTCTCGGTGCCGTCGAACGAAATCTACGCGGCGATGCAGACCGGCGCCTGCGATGCCGGCATCACCTCCTCGACCAGCCTGATCTCGTTCCGGCTCGAAGAGGTCGCGAAGTCGCTGACCTCCGGTGCGGGTGCCTCCTACTGGTTCATGCTCGAGCCGCTGATGATGTCGAAGGCGATTTTCGACAAGCTGCCGAAGAACCAGCAGGACGTCCTGCTCGCCGTCGGCACCGAGCTCGAAGCCTTCGGCCGCAAGGGCGCGCAGGACGACGACGTCGAGGTCGCCAAGGTCTACGAGAAGGCCGGCGCCAAGGTCAGTGCGCTCGATGCCGCCACCGTCGGCAAATGGCGCGACATCGCCCGCGACACCGCGTGGAAGGATTACGGCGCCAAGACCGCGACCGCCGCCAACCTGCTCAAGCTCGCCTCCGACGTCGGCGCATGAGCCACGGTCCGCTTCCGGATCGTGACGACCAGGCGAACGCTGCCGCAAGGACCGGCCTTGCGGCGGCGATCGATCGCGGTCTCGCCGTCCTCAACACCATCATCGTCGTGTTCGCAGCGATCGCGCTGATCGCGGCCTGCGCCATCCTGAGCTACAGCGTGCTCAGCCGCGCTCTGTTCAAGGCCGCCAATTACTGGCAGGACGAGGCCGCCGTATTCCTCCTGGTCGGCGCCACCTTCATGACGGCGGCCTATGTGCAGCAGAACCGCGGCCATATCGGCATCGAGGCCTTTGTCGGCCTGCTGTCGCCGCTCGCGAACCGGATCAGGCTCTGGCTGGTCGATGCTGCGACGTTCCTGTTCTGCGCCTTTTTCGCCTGGAAGTCCTGGACGCTGACCCATGAAGCCTATGTCGACGGTCAGGTCTCAAACTCGATGTGGTCGCCGCCGCTCGCCATTCCCTATTCGCTGATGGCGCTCGGGATGAGCCTGCTCTGCATCCAGATCCTCGTGCAGCTTGCGCTGCCTTTCGCAGGAGCCAGGCGTCCATGAGCGTTTTCGGTATCGGCCTCGCCTACGGTATCGCGACGCTGGTCGTGATGTTCTCAGGCATGCCGATCGCGTTCGCGCTCGGCGCGGTCGCGGTCGTGTTCATGGGCATCTACATGCCGGCCGCGTCCCTGGATACGGTGACGCAGAACGTCTACGAAGAAATGGCCTCGATCACGCTGCTGTCGATCCCGCTCTTCATCCTGAAGGGCGCCGCGATCGGCAAATCGCGCGCCGGCCAGGATCTCTATTCGGCCCTGCATGCGTGGCTGCATCGCGTCCCCGGCGGCCTCGGCGTCGCCAACGTGTTCGCCTGCGCGCTGTTTGCGGCGATGGCGGGCTCCAGCCCCGCGACCTGCTCGGCGATCGGATCGGCCGGCATCCCCGAGATGCGCAAGCGCGGCTATTCCGGCGGATTTGCCGCCGGCATCATCGCGGCCGGCGGCACGCTCGGCATTCTGCTGCCGCCCTCGATCACGATGATCCTGTTCGCGGTCGCCGCGGAAAAATCGCTCGGCCGTCTCTTCCTCGCCGGCATCGGGCCCGGCCTGCTGCTGGTGTCCCTGTTCGGCGCCTATGCGGTGATCCGCTTCCGCCAGGAATATGCCGCGGCGCAGGCGATCTTTGAGAAAGGCGGGCCTGAGGCGGCGATCCTGGCCCGCGACGAATACACGCTCGCCGAACGCTTCAGCGTGCTGCCGCGCGTGATCCCGTTCGTGCTGCTGCTCACCGGCGTCATGATCGCGCTCTATGGCGGCTACGCGACGCCGTCGGAAACCGCCGGCCTCGGCGGCCTGCTCGCGCTGGCGCTGATCGCGGCGATCTACAGCGTCTGGCGGCCGAGCGACCTCGCCCCGATCTTGAAGTCGACGATCCGGGAGTCGACCATGCTGATGATGATCATCGGCATGTCGCTGCTCTATTCCTACGTGATGAGCTATCTGCACATCTCGCAATCGGTCGCCGAATCCATCGTCGCGATGCACCTGCCGCGCTGGGAGCTGCTGTTCGCGATCCTCGTCATGGTCGTCGTGCTCGGCTTCTTCCTGCCGCCGGTCTCGATTATTCTCATGACCGCGCCGATCATCCTGCCGCCGCTCCGCGCCGCCAATTTCGACATCATCTGGTTCGGCGTAGTCATGACCATCGTGATGGAGATGGGGCTGATCCATCCGCCGGTCGGCCTCAACATCTTCGTCATCCGCAACGTCGCGCCGGACATTCCCTTGCGCGAGGTGATCTGGGGTACCCTGCCCTTCGTGCTGCTGATGATGCTCGCGGTGCTGCTGCTGTGCTTCTTCCCGGGAATCTCGACCGGCCTGCCGGACCTGGTGATGGGGCCGGACGGGAGTAGGTAGAGGCAATCGCAATTGCCGTAGGGTGGGCAAAGGCGCGCAGCGCCGTGCCCACCATCTCTCCTCGATCCCGATAAAAGTGGTGGGCACGCTTCGCTTTGCCCACCCTACGAGCTAACCCTAAGATCTCTACGATTTATCCTTCCGCCGTGACTTCGGCGCGATCGTGCTGCCGGCCACCACCTGCAACAGATCCTTGCGCACGGCCTCGATGTGCCGCTCCAGGAAGCGGCAGGCCTCCTCGACCTTCTGCGCGCGGCAGAGCGCGATCAGATGGGCGTGCTCCTTCTCGGCTGTTCCCATCGCCTTGGTGTTGGAGAGCTGGAGGCGCGTATAGCGGTCGCTGGTCTGGAGCAGTGACAGCACGATCGCGCGCGTACGCGGCTGGGGGGCGTGAACGTAGAGCGCCATGTGAAAATCGGCGTTGAGCTGGCCCCATTCGCTGACGTTACGCGCCTTGATCGCCTTCTCAAAACTCTTGTGGATGTCGTCGAGCCCTTCGAAATCATCGGCGGTGAAACGCGGCGCCGATTGCGCCAGGAGGCGTGGCTCCAGGATTCCGCGCAGGTCGAACACATCGTTGATCTCGTCCAGCGACAGCTCCGAGACGATCGCGCCCTTCTGCGGGACGATGCGCACCAGGCCTTCGGCTTCGAGCTGGAACAGCGCTTCGCGCACCGGGATGCGACTGACGCCATAGGCCTCGCCAAGTGCGTCCTGCCGTAGCTGCGATCCGGCCGGATAGGTGCCGTCGAGGATCGCCTGCCTGAGCTGGTCGACGATCGCGGCCGACAGCGTGCGATGCTTCAGAGGCTGTTTCATCTGACCTTCTGTTGTCCTTCCCGACTCATCCGGCCGAAGCGGTCTCTCTCTTGCATGTTGAGGGGCCCAACAAAAGTGTGCGGCCCGGCAAAAGCCAGTGCCCAGCAAAAGCGCGTCCTGCCGCCGAAATGACCGCAATCTCCGTTTGACACGCAAAATGTATAAATTATACATTTGCCGATAGCACGAGATTTCTCAGGGGTCGGGGCCTCTTTCATGATCGAGCAGACGATGCCGGCCACGCGCGCACTCAGCGTTCGACACATGGTCGTCCGCGCGTCCAGTGCCCTGCTCGCCGTCGAGCGCGTCGCGCTGATGGGCCTGATGTACCTGCTCACCGGGCTGATCCTGGTGAACGTCGTCACCCGCTACGCGCGTTTCCCGATCTACTGGATCGATGAATCCGCGGTCTATTGCGTTGTCTGGCTGACCTTCGTCGGCGCCTCGGCGATGACGCGGCTGCGGCTCGATTTCGCCGTCACCATGCTGACGGAACGTCTTTCGCCGCGGCACCAGAAGATCGCAAAGGTGATCTCGACCGGCATGGTCGTCGCGTTCGGAATCGCACTGATCGTGACCTGCGTGCTCTGGATGGACCCGATTGGTCTCGCGCGCGCCGGCTTCGACGGGCGCAAGCTCGCGGCTGAGACCTTCAACTTTCTCTACACCGAGCACACCCAGACGCTGAACTGGCCGACCTGGGTGCTCTATTTGACGCTGCCGATCTTCGCGGTCTCGATGACCATCCACGGCCTCGCCAACCTGCTGGAAGATCTCGAACTGGTCCCGCGCACGCCGCCGAAGGGCTTTGCGCTCTCCGAACTCGACGGGGTCAACTGATGATCACGTCAGCCGCCTTCGTCGCGATCATGCTGGTCGGCGTGCCGATCGGCCTCTGCCTATGCCTCGCCGGCCTCGTCTACATCGCAGCATCCGGCAATCCGGTGCTGTTCCAGTCCTATCCGCTCCAGCTGTTCGGCGGCGTCGACAGCTACGGCCTGATCGCCATTCCGCTCTTCATCCTGATCGGCGAGATCATGAACGGCGGCGGCATCACGCGGCGCATCGTCGACATGGCGATGGCCTTCGTCGGCTCGCTCAAGGGCGGGCTCGCCTACGTCAACATCCTCGCCAACATGTTCATCTCCTCGATCCTGGGATCGGCGACCGCGCAGGTCGCGATCATGGCCCAGATCATGGTGCCGGAGATGGAGAAGAAGGGCTACGACAAGACCTTCGCGGCGGGATTGACCGCCTATGGCGGCATGCTCGGCCCGATCATTCCGCCGTCGGTGATGTTCGTGGTCTACAGCGTGCTCGCGCAGGTCTCGGTCAGCGACATGCTGATCGCCGGCATCGTGCCGGGCGTGATCCTCACGGTGATGTTCTGCCTCGTCATCGCGCTGATGGGATACGTCTACAACTATCCGCGCGCCGATTATCAGACGCCGCGCCAGCGCGTCATGACGATCCTGCGGACGTCACCCACCCTGCTGATCCCGATCGTCATCGTCGGCACCATCCTCAGCGGCCTCGCCAATGCGACGGAATCCGCTGCGGTCGGCGCGGTCGCCGCCGCACTCGTCGGGAAATACTGGACCAGGGAATTCGAGTTCTCGCAGCTGCCGCAGATGATGCTGCGCAGCGCCATCTATTCGGCGATCGTGCTGTTCCTGGTGGCGGCCGCGGCGGTGTTCTCCTGGGTCCTGATCTTCGGCAAGGTGCCGCAGGAAACCGCCGGCTGGATCCAGTCCGCCGCCAAGGACCCGGTCAGCTTCATGCTGATCTGCAACGTCATCCTGCTGATCATCGGCACTGTCATCGACGGCATTCCCGGCCTGATCATGACGGTGCCGATCCTGCTGCCGGTTGCAACCGACGTCTACCACATCGATCCCCGGCATTTCGGCGTGGTCGTCGTGATCAACCTCGTGCTCGGCCTGCTGTCGCCGCCGGTCGGGCTCTGCTTCTTCGTCGCGGCCGCCGTCACCGGCGCCAAGCCCGGCAAGATGTTCATGGTGACGCTGCCCTTCTTCGTCATCTCCTGCGTCCTGCTGGTGCTGCTCTCGCTCTACCCCTCGCTCTCGCTGATCCTCATCAAATAGGCCCGTTCAAAAGGAAGCCCGACCATGCCGCTTTCACGCCGCCGCTTTCTCGCCGCCAGTGCCGCCGCCTCGGTGTTCGCACCGTCGCTGGCGCTTGCCCAGGCCAAGGAATTCCGCCTCGGCCTGATCACGCCCAACGGCCATTCCTGGAACAAGGCGGCGCTCAAGTTCGGCGACGATCTCAAGGCGGCCACCAACGGCCGGCTCACCCTGACCGTGTTCCATTCCGGCCAGCTCGGCAACGAGCCCGCGATGATGCAGCAATTGCAGTCCGGCGCGCTCGACATGGGCTTCATCCAGGCCGCCGAGCTCGGCTCGCGCGTGCCGCACATCGCCGCGATCAATGCGCCCTACATCGTCCGCTCGACGCCTGCGGTCGCGAAATTCGTGCGGCATCCGGCGGCCGTGAAGCTGTTCGATGTGCTGCCGCAGGAGACCGGCACCATCGGCCTCGGCTGGGGCATCACCGGCATGCGCGCGGTGTTCTCGTCCAAGGACCTGAACTCGCTCGCCGACATCAAGGGCATGAAGCTGCGCATCAACCCGACGCCGGTCTATCGCGACTTCTATTCCTCGCTCGGTGCCGCACCGACGCCGATCCCGACGCCGCAGGTGTTCGACGCGATGGCCAACGGCCAGGTCGATGGCCTCGAGGCCGATCTCGAATTCTCCTGGAACCAGCGCTTCGACAAGGTCTCCAAAGTGATCCTGCAGATGAACGCCGTCTTCATGCCGATGGCCGCGGTCGTTTCCGGCCGGGTCTGGCAGACGCTCCCCGCAGCCGACCGCGAGCTGATTGCCAAGACGGTGAAGTCGACGCTGGACGCGCAGATCGACGAGTTGGCCTCCAACGAGCCCGCGCTGATCGAGAATTTCAAGAACGCGCCGATCCCGATCCGCCAGGTCCCGCCCGGCGACACCGAGGCTGTCATCGCCGAGTTCGACAAGATCTGGCTGCCCAAGGCACCTGTTCTCGCCGAGCTGCGCAAGGTCGGCGCGACGCTCTGATCCCATTCGCCATCCTCTTCACCACAGCCGGCGGATCCAGCCCCCCGCCGGCAAACTCACTTGGAGTCACATCATGAGCCGCCGCGTTTCCTGGGAAGGCGTCTTCCCGGCCGTCACCACGCAATTCCACGATGATCTCTCGCTCGACATCGACGCCACCGCCAAGGTCATGGACGGGTTGATCCGCGACGGCGTCTCCGGTCTGATCGTCTGCGGCTCGGTCGGCGAGAACACCTCGCTGGAGCGCAAGGAGAAGGTCGCGATCATGGAGACGGCGAAATCCGTCGCGGCCGGCCGCGTGCCCGTGCTATGCGGCATCGCCGAATTCACCACCGCCTTTGCGGTCGAAACCGCCAAGGAAGCCGCGCGCGTCGGCATCGACGGCGTGATGGTGATGCCGGCGCTGGTCTATTCGTCGAAACCGCACGAGACCGCCGCACATTTCCGCGCGGTTGCCAGCGCGACCGACCTGCCGGTGATGCTCTACAACAACCCGCCGATCTACAAGAACGACGTCACCCCCGACATCCTGGCCTCGCTCGTCGACGTCGAGACCGTGGTCTGCTTCAAGGATTCCTCGGGCGACACGCGGCGCTTCATCGACACCAGGAATATGGTCGGCGACCGCTTCGTGCTGTTCGCAGGGCTCGACGACGTCATCGTCGAGAGCATCGCCATGGGCGCGGTGGGCTGGGTCTCCGGCATGTCCAACGCCTTCCCGCGCGAGGGCGAGACGCTGTTTCGCCTTGCCAAGGCCGGCCGCTTCGCCGAGGCCATGCCGATCTACGAATGGTTCATGCCGCTGCTGCACCTCGACGCACGCCCCGACCTCGTCCAGTGCATCAAGCTGTGCGAGCACATCATGGGCCGCGGCACCGCGCTGACCCGCCCGCCCCGCCTCGCGCTGCTGCCGCAGGAAAAGGCCGAGGTCGAGGCGATGATGGCGAAGGCGCTCAAGAACCGGCCGCGCCTGCCGGATGTCGGGCTGAAGGCGGCGTAGGCGAAGGTCTCGTAGGGTGGGCAAAGCGGAAGCGTGCCCACCATTCGCAAATTCGGTCGCGGAGAGATGGTGGGCACGGCGCTACGCGCCTTTGCCCACCATACGAAGCTAGGAAGCCGCCCGCTTCTTCTTCGCGTTCAGCGCGGAGGCTACGCGGCTCACAGGCGGCTTGCCCAGCACGCCGCTCATCTCGTTCGTGGCCGCCAGCAGCTTGTCCATGTCAATGCCGGTCCTGATGCCCATGCCTTCGAGCATGTAGACCACGTCCTCGGTCGCGACATTACCGGTCGCGCCCGGCGCGTAGGGGCAGCCGCCAAGGCCGCCGGCGGCGGCATCGATGACGCGGACGCCCTCCTCCAGGCCGGCATTGAGATTGGCGAGTGCCTGGCCGTAGGTGTCGTGGAAATGCATCGCGAGTTTTGCCGGCGGGATATTGGCGCTAACCGCGCGCAGCATCTCCTTGGCCTTATTAGGCGTGCCGACACCGATGGTGTCGCCGAGCGAGATCTCGTAGCAGCCGAGTTCCCATAGCGTGTTGGCGAGATCGGCGACCGCCTTCGGCTCGATCTCGCCGTCGAACGGACAGCCCAGCACGCAGGAGATATAGCCGCGGACCTTGACGCCATCCGCCTTGGCACGCGCCAGCACCGGCTTGAAGCGCTCGATGGACTCCGCGACCGTGCAGTTGATATTGGCGCGCGAAAAGCCTTCAGAGGCCGCCGCGAACACGGAGACGACTTGCGCGCCGGCAGCGCGCGCGGCGTCATAGCCCTTCTCGTTCGGCACCAGCACGTGGAATTCGGCGCCCGTGACGTGGCTTACGCCGCGCAGCACGGCGTCCGAGCTCGCCATTTGCGGGATCGCCTTGGGCGACACGAAGGCGCCGACCTCGACCGTGGTGAGGCCAGCGGCGACGAGCGCCTCGATGAAGGCGATGCGAGCCTCGACGCTGACGGGCGTCTTCTCGTTCTGGAGGCCGTCGCGCGGCCCCATTTCGATGATGCGGACGGGATCGCTCATCTCACTCTCCCGATGGCTCGACCACGGCGAGCTCGACGCCCTCCTGGACGATGTCTCCGACCTTGCATTTGATCGATTTCAGCACGCCGGCATAGGGCGCGCGCAGCGTCTGCTCCATCTTCATCACTTCCAGGGTGAGGATCGGCGCGCCCTTGTCGAGCTTGGCGCCCTCCTCGGCCAGCACGGCGACGACCGTGCCTGGCAAGGGCGCCGCGATCTTGTCCTCGCCGACATGCTCTTCGCTCTCGCCGCCGAACGGATCGACCCAATGCAGGTCGAAGCGGCCGTTGCGTGTGCGCAAATACAGCTCATGGCCGTCGATCACGGCTGCGACCTGCGATTTGACGCCATCGAGCGTCAGATCGAAGCCGCCATCCTTCGGCACGACGGCAAACGCTAGCTCGCGGTCGCCGATCACCAGCGTCGACGGGCCGCTGCCGTAGTTCAGCGTGATCTTCTGCTCAGGTCCATGGCCGACGCGGAAGGCAAAGTTGCGCTGGCGGCGACCGACCGGCATCCAGCCGAAGGTCTGCCAGGGCGAACTCGCCTCGTCTTGCGCGGACTGCCGCTCGTCGTTGATAACAGCGGCGACTGCTGCGCATAGCTCGAGCTCGCCGGGTGCCGGCGGGGCCTGCGTCAGCACTGCCAGCTCGCGCTCGATGAAGCCAGTGTCGATCGCATTGGTCCGCACCTTCGGATGCGTCATCAGCGCCGACAGGAACGGGATATTGGTGACGATGCCGCGGACGTCGGAGTCTTGCAGCCCGCGGTTCAGCCGTTCGATCGCGACGTCCCGCGTCGGCGCCCACGCGATCATTTTTGCGAGCATCGCATCGTAATAGGGCGAGACCGTATCGCCTTCGCGATAGCCGGCGTCGATGCGCAGGCCGCCCGTTTCCGCCGGCAAGCGCCAGGTCGAGATCCTCCCGACCGACGGCATGAAGTTCTTGGTCGGGTTTTCCGCGTAGACGCGCGCCTCGACCGCATGGCCATTGAGCCGGAGCTCGTCCTGCTTCAGCGGCAGTGCCTCGCCGAAGGCGACGCGCAGCTGCCACTCGACCAGATCGATGCCGGTGATCAGCTCGGTCACGGGATGCTCGACCTGAAGACGCGTGTTCATCTCGATGAAGAACACGTCCTTGCCGTCGGAGACGAACTCGATCGTGCCGGCGCCGACATAGTTCACGGCTCCGGCCGCCTTTCGCGCGGCGGCGCAGACGGTCTCGCGCTGGGCGGGATTGAGCGTCGGCGACGGCGCCTCCTCGATCACCTTCTGGTGCCGGCGCTGCAGCGTGCATTCGCGCTCGAACAGCGACAGCAGATTGCCGTGGCTGTCGCCGATGATCTGCACCTCGATGTGACGGGGATTGTCGACATATTTTTCGATCAGCATGCGGTCGTCGCCGAACGCGGCCTTGGCCTCGCGCTTGGCGCTGACAATCGCCGGTCCAAGCTCATCCGCCGAGCGAACGATGCGCATGCCGCGGCCGCCGCCGCCGGCGGACGCCTTCACCAGGATGGGAAAGCCGATCTTGTCCGCGGCCTTCGAAAGCGTCGCATCGTCCTGGGCCTCGCCGTGRTAGCCGGGCACCAGCGGCACGCCGGCCTTCTCCATCAGCGCCTTGGAGCCGGACTTCGAGCCCATCGCCGTCATCATCGCGGCGGTCGGGCCGACGAACACCAGGCCCGCCTCCAGGCACGCCCGCGCGAACTCGGCATTTTCGGACAGGAAGCCGTAGCCGGGATGCACGGCCTCGGCGCCGGTCTTGCGCGCGGCCTCGATCAGCCGCTCGGCACTGAGGTAGCTGTCGCGCGCCCGCGCCGGACCGAGCAACACGGCTTCATCTGCGAGCGCGACGTGCATCGCGTCGCGGTCGGCCTCGGAATAGACCGCGACCGTGCGCAGGCCCATGGCTCGCGCGGTGCGGATGACGCGGCAGGCGATCTCGCCGCGGTTGGCGATCAGGAGCGTGCGAAAACGCCGGTAGAGCATTGAACGGTCCATCGCATCACATCCTGAACAGGCCGAATTTGGTAGGCTCAATCGGCGCATTCGACGCCGCGGAAAGGCCGAGGCCGAGCACGAGGCGCGTGTCGGCCGGGTCGATCACGCCGTCGTCCCACAGGCGCGCGGTCGCGTAATACGGATGCCCCTGGCTCTCATATTGCGCGCGGATGGGCTCGCGGAACTTGTCTTCCTCTTCTTTCGACCAGCTATCGCCCTTTGCCTCGATGTTGTCGCGGCGGACCTGGCTCAGCACCATCGAGGCCTGCTCGCCGCCCATCACCGAGATGCGCGCGTTCGGCCACATCCACAGGAAGCGCGGCGAGTAGGCGCGGCCGCACATGCCGTAATTGCCGGCGCCGTAGGAGCCGCCGATCACGACGGTAAATTTCGGCACCGAGGCGGTCGCCACCGCCGTGACGAGCTTGGCACCGTCGCGCGCGATGCCGCCGGCCTCGTACTTCTTGCCGACCATGAAGCCCGTGATGTTCTGCAGGAACACCAAGGGAATGCCGCGCTGGCAGCACAGCTCGATGAAATGCGCCCCCTTCAGCGAGCTCTCGCTGAACAGGATGCCGTTGTTGGCGATGATGCCGACCGGATAGCCCCAGACATGGGCGAAGCCGCAGACCAGCGTCGTGCCGTAGAGTTTCTTGAACTCGTCGAACTCCGAGCCGTCGACGATACGGGCGATAATGTCGCGCACGTCGAACGGCTTGCGGCCGTCGACTGGCACCACGCCGTAGATCTCTTCCGCCGCAAACAGCGGATCGCGCGGCCTGTGCATGTTGAGGTTCGGCCGCACCGACGGCTTCAGCGTGCCGACGATGCGCCGGGCGATGCCGATCGCATGGGCGTCGTTCTGGGCGTAGTGGTCGGTCACGCCCGATTGCCGCGAATGCACGTCGGCGCCGCCGAGTTCCTCGGCACTCACCACCTCGCCGGTCGCGGCCTTCACCAGCGGCGGGCCGCCGAGGAAGATGGTGCCCTGGTTGCGCACGATGATGCTCTCGTCCGACATCGCGGGGACATAGGCGCCGCCGGCGGTGCAGGAGCCCATCACGATCGCGATCTGCGGAATGCCCTGCGACGACATCTGGGCCTGGTTGTAGAAGATGCGGCCGAAATGGCGCTCGTCCGGAAAGATCTCATCCTGAAGCGGCAGGAAGGCGCCGCCGGAATCGACCATGTAGACGCAGGGAAGATTGTTCTGCCGCGCCACGTCCTGCGCGCGCAGATGCTTCTTCACCGTCATCGGATAGTAAGTGCCGCCCTTGATGGTGGCGTCGTTGGCGACGATCACGCATTCGCGGCCCGAGATGCGCCCGACGCCGGTGATGACGCTCGCCGAATGCACGTCACCGCCATAGAGGCCGTACGCCGCCAGCGGCGACAGCTCCATGAACGAGGTGCCGGGATCGACCAGCAGGTCGACGCGCTCGCGCGCCAGCATCTTGCCGCGCGAGGTGTGGCGGTTGCGCGAGACCTCGCCGCCGCCGCCGGCGACCTGGCTCAGTTTTTCGCGCAAGTCCGCGACAAGCCCGCGCATGGCCTCGGAATTGCGCGCAAAGTCTGATGAAGACGTATCGATGCTGGAATGGAGCGGCATGTTGATTCCAATGAGGTGAAGGTTTCAGGCCGTCTCGGACATCAGCTCGCGGCCGATCAGCATGCGACGCACCTCCGAGGTGCCGGCGCCGATCTCGTAGAGTTTTGCGTCGCGCCAGAGACGTCCGACCGGGAATTCGGAGGTGTAGCCGACGCCGCCGAGCGCCTGGATCGCCTCGCCGGCCATCCACGTCGCCTTCTCCGCGGAATAGAGGATCGCGGCGGCCGCATCCTTGCGCAGCGTGCGGGCGTGGTCGGCCCGGTCGCAGGCGCGCCCAACCGCATAGACATAGGCGCGCGCCGACTGCCAGGTCGCGTACATGTCGGCGAGCTTGCCCTGCATCAGCTGGAAATCGCCGATCGGCTGGCCGAACTGTTTTCGTTCATGCATGTAGGGCACCACGGCGTCCATGCAGGCCGCCATGATGCCGAGCGGGCCGCCCGACAGCACCGTGCGCTCGTAATCGAGGCCGGACATCAGCACCTTGACGCCCTCGCCGACCTTGCCGAGCACGTTCTCTTCGGGCACCTCGCACTCGTCGAAGAACAGCGGATAGGTGTTGGAGCCGCGCATGCCGAGCTTGTCGAGATGCTGGCCGTGGGTGAAACCCTTGAAGCCCTTTTCGATCAGGAAGGCGGTCATGCCGCGCGGGCCCGCCTCCGGATCGGTCTTGGCGTAGACGACCAGCACGTCGGCGTCGCCGCCATTGGTGATCCACATCTTCGAGCCGTTGAGGACATAGCGGTCGCCGCGCTTGTCTGCGCGCAGCTTCATCGAGACGACGTCGGAGCCCGCGCCGGGCTCGGACATCGCGAGCGCGCCGACATATTCGCCGGAGATCAGTTTCGGCAGATAGCGCGCGCGCTGCGCGTCGTTGCCGTTGCGGCGGATCTGGTTGACGCAGAGGTTGGAATGGGCGCCGTAGGACAGCCCCACGGCGGCCGAGCCCCGCGAAATCTCCTCCATGGCGACGATATGGGCGAGATAGCCCATGCTGGAGCCGCCATATTGCTCCGGCGCGGTCATGCCGAGCAGGCCGAGGTCGCCAAAGCGCTTCCAGAGGTCGGCCGGGAACAGATTGGCCTTCTCGATCTCGGCGGCGCGCGGGGCGATCTCCGCCTCCACGAAGGCGCGCAGCGTGTCGCGCAGCATGCTGATGTCTTCGCCCAGATCGAAATCGATGCTCGGGATGTTCAAGGCGATTCCTCCGTATTCTTGTCGGGTCCGAACCTACCCCCGCCCGGGCGTCCCAGCGGTCGAAAAGGTTGCATTTTCCGCCAAGTTTGGCGAGGATTTTTCATGCCCTTTCAAGCCGCGACCGCGACGCCCCGCCGCGCCATGACCCCAGCCGCCTTCGTCCGCGGCGTGGTTGCCGCTTATGCCCTTTACGGGCGGGATCCGGCCGAAGCCTTGGGCAAGGGGCAGGTCACCGCGGACCTCGTTCGATCCCGCGACGGACGGGTGACGGCGGCCCAGTTCGAGGCGCTGGCCGGCCATGCCATGCGCGAGCTCGACGACGAAGCGCTCGGCTGGTTCTCGCGCCGGCTGCCTTGGGGAACCTACGGCATGCTGTGCCGCGCCTCGATCACGGCCCCCAATCTCGAAGTCGCGCTAAAACGCTGGTGCCGGCATCATCGCCTGCTGACCGAGGACGTGCTGTTCGAGCTCTCGCTTGGTGATGAGACCGCGACGATCTCCATTCGCGAACAGCGCGACCTCGGCCCCTTGCGTGAATTCTGCCTGGTCACCCTGCTCCGCTATGTCCTCGGCTTTTCCTGCTGGGCCGTCGATTCCGCGATCGCGCTGCGTGCGGCCGAGTTTCCCTATTCCGAGCCGGGCCACGTCTCGGTCTATCCGACGATCTTCTGCAGGCATTTGAGCTTTGATGCGGACGGCGCCCGCATCGTGTTCGACAAACATTATCTCTCTCTGCCGCTGACCCGCAGCCCCGCCGATCTCGACAGCATGCTCAAGGGCGCGCTGCGGCTCACCGTGCTGCCCTACCGGCGCGACCGGCTGCTGGTCGAGCGCGTCCGCCGCGTGCTGCGCAATGCACGCGGGCGCATTCTCGGCGCCGAGGATGTCGCAAGCGAGTTGGCGCTCTCGACCCGCACCATGCACCGGCGCCTGCGCGAGGAAGCGACCTCGCTGCGCGATCTCAAGGAAGAGGCAAAGTTCGAGCTCGCCAAGCAGGAGCTGATGCGCGGCCGCGCCCCCATCAAGCGGATCGCGGAGATCGCCGGCTTCCGCAACGAGAAGAGCTTTTCGCGCGCCTTCCGCACCTGGACCGGCGCTAGCCCGCGCGAATTTCGCGAGCGCTATCGCTGAGGCGCGGCGTCACCTGCTTGTCATAAATTGACGTCCTCCGAGATCACTCTCGGAGGACGCAATCTCTCGGATCAGGTCGCGATCTCAGGCGTTAGTTCTGCGCGCCCTGGCGAGCCTTGGGCTGCTTCGTCTGCTTCGGCTGGAAGGCGAGCGCATCGTTGCTAGTCTTGGCGCCGCCGGCCTGCGAGCACGTGCCGCCGATGCCACCGGCCGCCTGACGGCAGGCTTCCATCGTCGGATAGCCGCAGCCGTGAGCGGCCTGGGCGCCGTTGGTGATGCAATAATCGTCGGCCTTCGCAGCCGGCGCCGACAGAACAAAAAACGCAGACGCAAACAGCGTCGCAGCAGAGGCTGCGATCGTCTTCGAAGTCGATGTCATGATGTCTTTTCCTGCTTAGGGTCCCACAAAAGCATCCCCGGCGTGCGACGCAGACCGAGGTTCACACCCTGCATCTAGGCAGCGCAAAGATGCCGACAATCACGGTTGCGCGCATTGCAGTCCTGCCTAAATCACATGTCACAGTTAGGTGAGTTACTAAGCTATTATAGCTATCCGAATAGACCGCACCGCGCGCAAGCGCCCCCGACTTCGGAACTTCAGTAGCGAGACTTGAACGCCCTATCCGACGGGTGCCGCCACTACATCCTGTAACGGCAGCGGCACATCCTTCGCGACGCCCAGCACCGGAAAGCTGCGGACGTTCTTCACGTCAGGCATCGCGGCGAAATGCAGCAGCTGCTGGCGCATGCTTTCGACGTTCGGCGCGACGCATTTCAGCAGGTAGTCGGTGTCGCCTGAAATCCGCCAGCACTGCTGGATGCGCGGGATCGCGGCAATCGAGCTCTCGAACGCCTCCAGCACCGGCTGGGCCTGGCTCACGAGCTGGATCGAGACGAACGAAACCACCTCATAGCCGAGCAGCCGCTCGTCGATGACGGCGCGAACCGCCCGGATCACGCCGCGGCTGAACAGCAATTTCAGCCGTCGCAGGCAATTGGGCGCGGACACGCCGACGCGCAGCGCCAGCTCGTTGTTGCGCACCCGCCCGTCCTGCTGCAGCTCGGAGAGTATCTTCAGATCGACGCCGTCGAGCTGGTCACGCCCGGCCATACCCCACCCTCGTCATGGTCGTGTCATGCGCAGCAGCGAAGCACGCGGCGGAATTGGTGCCAACCGCCTTAGGCTTCCCCAGGGCTAGAAAAGCGCGGGCGGGAAGCTTGCCTGCGCCCCATCCTTCGAGACTGCCGGCTCCGCCGTGCCCTCAGGATGAGGTCGAGTTTTGCGTCGAGATATCAGGGTGAGGAGCCCGCCAAAGCTGGCGTCTCGACCGGCCGAGCTCGTCCGTCAACCTCCAGCTGTCATCTACGATAGCCCTCGGATTATCCCAGCCATCCACCGCGCCGCCGGTGGTGATCGTAGGCAAAGGGTCGTCAGCCGAGCGCGCCGCGCCCGAATTGTGCTGCGATAGCAGGATTGGTTGAGCAACGCCGATATGTGTCCCGCCGGCGGTGATGGTCGGCAGTGGATCGTTGACGCTCTGCCCGGCCATGTGATTGCGGAGAATGACCAGGAACGGCTCCGGCCAGCCAAATTTTGCGGCACCGGCATAGATGCGCGCGAGCGTCTTCGGCGCGAGAGGCTTCTTGCGGTTGAATATCGACTTGCCGTTGATCGACCAATCGATGATTTCGCGGGCCGGCCGCCACGGCTTGACGCCGGGGATTAGGCGAGGCCCTCGGCCTTCTTGGTGTGGGTCGGCACCGGCCACGAAACGCGCTCCCCGTCGCTGCGCGCCATCAGAATGAAGCGCTGCCACTGGGCTGGCCTCTCCCGCCTGCGAAGGGACCATCGTTTCGGCCCCCTCCGCTGCATGGGGCGCTGTCATCACAGGCGTCCCTGCTGGTATCTGTGCAATGGCATCCGACGACATGGCCGCGCGAATCGCCGCTTCAACCTCGATGGCAGACGCGGCGGCGGGCAACTGCACCACCTTGCCGCCGATGTTGTAGTGCTGGCGGCCCGAGAGCATGACCATGGTCAATGCCTCGATGCCCGGGACGTCGCTCATTCGGTGCTTAAGATCGTGAATGCTCATGCGTGATCATGAGCGCTGATTTGCCTTGCGAAGAGAATGCGTGCGGAACGCAATCTGTGGATGGCGGCATGAGCCATGCACAGATTTGGACCGAGTTCACGCCACCCGCGCACGCCAACCTGAATATCGTTTTGCTTGCATTTTTCCGGACTGGCAACCATACTGAGCCCGATATTTTAGCAATAATCATATTTTGAGCTCAGCCATGTGCGCCCCAAAGACTGGTGCAGCAGCGTTCAAAGAGAAGGTGGACATCATCCAAGGTCTTGTGACCATCGCGGCCATCATTATCGGCGGCATTTGGACTTACAACGTCTTCATTAAAGAGCGGCGCGAGTATCCGCACGCGAACATCGAGCAGAAAATCACTCACCTCGCGCTGTCTGATCAGCAAAATCTGTTACGAGTCGGGCTCGAATTGACCAACACCGGGAGCTCTCTAATGTTGGTCGACATGTCGATAGTTCGAGTCCAGCAAATATTGCCATTGGCGCCTTGCACAAATGAGCCGTGTGCAGCGACACAACTCAAGCAAGCTTCCGCTGGGGTCGATAGGAAGGACGACCGCTTTTCGTGGCCGCTGATAGGTGAGCGAAACGTCTCCTTCAAACCCTCGGCTGAGATCGAACCAGGAGAAAAACAGAGTCTCGATTTTGAATTTGTGACCCCATCCGATGTTAAGGGCGTGCGCGTATACACCTATTTTCGAAACGCCCGGAAATCGCGACCCGGCACGGAAATCGGCTGGGCCACATCGAGCTACTATGATTTTGCGACGGTGAACGACGGAGGCAAGAAATGAAAGCGAATATCTTTGCTTTCCTGCTTTCTTTAGGATTTTTGGACACGATCGCGACTACCGCAATGGCGACTCCGCCTCAGCTTAATCCTGAATTGCGCCCGTCTGAGAAATCCACAGGCACAAATACTCCCAATGACGCGCAATTGCAGATCAAACCGGAGCCAAGGCCCGCGCCCACAACTTCACCTTCCCCGGCTCCCTCGCGCCCACGGATGCTATGTAATGGAGATAACTGTCAGGTCTTGCCAGAGCCGAGGCCACCAGAAAAGAAGAAGGGGAACGACCCAACAAAGAAATAGTGGTATCCAACACGACGCGATAGGCGCAGCCGGCCTCATTCTATGAGCGACGAAATCGCACCGTTCGATGATACTCCAAATAGGCTTGTTGCTCAGGCATAAATGAGCCCGACGTTCGTTACCTGGTCAATTCCCCAACGTCGTAATACATCCCGATCGCCTTTATCCTGGTATCCCAAAAAGAGAAGACGAGATCGCCGGGTCTGACCAAGCGCATGTTGTCATAGAAAGGATTTCGGATGTTTCCCTTGCGCGTCTTTGGTGACCATAAGAAGCCGCCCCGCACCTCGGTCCTGTAGGTCTTTTCTGGTTTACCCACCAATCGCTCACCACACACCTGCTTTCCAACCCGCCGCAAGCACAGCCAAACGCTGTCTTAGCCCTGACGCGGGCCTCTCGCAGCCGAAAATAACACGAAGCTGCATCTGTGGATGAGCGCGCAACTAATGCACAGCTTTCAGAAGCGAGCAGCGTTAGCGTTAGCGTTGGTAGTTGATCATCAACACTTCATCTGACCGAACGAAGGTGGTCGAGCGAGGTGAGTTGTACACCAAGAACCCCCGCTCACCAGCCATCACCACGTAGCCCTTTGTCGCTCCGGATTTCGTCGTAATCGTTGCTAGGGGAGTTCTGCCACCATCAACTCTCCAAAGACGCCACAGTGTCAGATCAACCGCTAGCGCGGTCGAAAGCATCGTGAGGCCCATAAAAACGAAAAATAGCAGCAAGCCCTTGTCAACGGACCGCCTGTTTAACAACCACGCGCCGATAACGACGAGAATCAACGTCAACATGAGAAAGAGGCCCGGCACCTCAACGCCATAAAATGTAAGGGCGTAAAATATCACTAAAAAGGGAAACGCGACATAAACGCCGATCAGCTTGCCAACAAGGTCAAACGTCGATTGAGGACGATACGGCCCCAGAAAATAAACCACATAGGTCATAGATACTGCGGACGAAATTGAGAGTGCAAAGGGTAACGCCTTCGCCGCCGCAACGAGATGGTCGGAGATACTAAAATATTCAAATCCCCCAGTCGGCACTAGGGCGCCGACTTGCCAGGCTAACGCAAGCGCGGTCGTTAGCGTCGGAACAAAGATGGCCCAATCTTTGAAAACAAATCCTTGGCTTAGCTCCGCCGGTTGCCCTTTGCTTTCGACGCCCACATAGCCCTCCCCTGCTCCGCCCGATCCGCACCTTAATTGCGCGCCGCGCCACCTGCAACCAGAGCTATTCGAGGGCATCGTCTAGGCTCATCACCAACTTACGGCCATCCGGCGCGATCCCGTATTGCGCGAGCAGCCCGGGCGAGGCTTCGCAGCTCGCCATTCCAGGCTCTGCGCCCATGCCGCGCGGCCACCGTCCGAGCTTTGCCCAGTGCTCGACGGCGTTCTCAATCGTGAAGCCGTTGGTCGGGCCCATCGACTGCAGAGCCGCGATTGCGGCGTGATCGGACCATCGCTGCTGATTGAGCCACGTCACGGCCTGGGGAATGAACCGCGTGCCGATGTTGCCGCGCGCGCCTTCATCGGTGGCGAGTTTCTTGGCCGCGTCGATCAGCATTTGCGGGTCGAGCCCGGTCTTGACCAGCGAATCGAACCTGGTCTCTGCGGGCTTGCGCGGGTTCGGCCCGTCTCGGCGTGGGTAGGCCTGCCAGAATTCATCGAAGCGAGAAGGCGCGCGCTCCGGTCGGGCTTTGCCCGGCCGAGAGTCTGTCTCTTCCTCTTTCTCTGCCTCTTCCTCTCTCTCTGGCATAGCATCCGGCTTGCGTGGCGCTAGCGGCGCGCTTGCAGGATCATCCGAGATGAAAAGTCCCTTTGCGATCAAAGGGCGCACGGCCGCGTGGAGATCCTCAAGCGACATGCGGAAGCGCCACGCGATGTCGTCGAGCTCGGCTGTGATTTGGCCGTCGTCATACTCGCTCGCGAGAAGCCACAACATCGGCGCTAGCGTTCTGCTAGCAACCGGCAAGCGGTGAAAATCTGCGTTGTCGAGGGTCTTCTTATGCAGCTTGATCCACGGCGGAGAGCGGTCTTTGTAGTGCTGGAATTCGCGCCAGTCCTTCGGTGTCAGCGTCATTGTCCCCGCCCCGCGTAGCAAAGCCTGGGCGTGCCGGTGGCGCCGATCGCCGGCCAGGCGTGATCTTCGATTCCTTCGTAATCTCCGGCGAACCACTTAATCCGGTCAGTCAACGCGATCTTGCACAGGAAGCGCGGGTTATCCGCGAACAGGCCTCGGCGAGTGCTGCCGGAATCGAATTTGGCGGTCAGCAAGAGCGCACCACGCCCGGGCACCGTTGCAGCGCCAGGCGCGCGAACTTCGCTGCTGTGCAGTTCTGCGGGCCATATGGCGGGTTCGTAATGATGACGTCGCAGAAGCGCGGCGGGACGATCGCCGAGCCGTTGAGGAAATCGAAGATGAGCGAGTGCGGCCGACTGCGCCGATACGTGACAATGTCACTGGTGATGACGTCGAAGCCGGCGACGCGAAGCACGTCCGCCATGAGTGGCCGCCGGCTGCTGGCTCCCACACCACAGCGCCGGGCGGGATGTACACGTTCTTTCAAACGCGCCCCCAAAACGTGGATGCCCGGGACAAGCCCGGGCATGACGGCATCTTGGAAGAGAATGCCTCTTAGTGCGTCCAGGGCTCGCCGCGCCGGAACGAGAAATTGTCGGCATAGGCGACCGGGCGGCGGATCGAATCCTGCGGCTCGATCACCTGGTAGGCGATGCCCTTGCGCTCGCAATAAGCGACCGCCTCTTCCTTGCTGTGGAAGCGCAGCGTGATCTGCTGCTTCATGTCGCCGGACGAGGTCCATCCCATCAGCGGCTCGACCGAACGCGGCTGCTCCGGCTCGTAATCCAGCTGCCATTCCTTGGTCTTGGACCGGCCGGATTGCATCGCGTTCTTGGCGGGCTTGAAAATGCGTGCGGTCATGGGTGGTCCGGGCCTCTTGGTCTTTTCGTTCGATTTCGATGCGTCACGGTAGCAGTTGGTGGAAACCGCGGGCATAGTATAGAGACACCTTTTGGGAACTGATCGGTGATTCCGGTCCCCCGGGGGTGCCTTGCCGACGGGTATAGTCATTATGCTGCACCGTGACAATTGCGTACCCGCCTTCCGCGCCGGGATCCCGCCCGGCGGCCCTGTCTCGCCGACACCAGCGTACCCGCCCCCTCCGAAAGCTTCCGTCGCATGGCCTTCCTGAACATCAACGCCACGCTTCCCGAAAAGGGCCGTGACCTCAGGCTCGACCTGTTTCGCGGCATCGCGAACTGGGCGATCTTCCTCGACCATATCCCCGACAACGTGGTGAACTGGATCACCACGCGCAACTACGGCTTTTCCGACGCCGCCGACCTGTTCGTCTTCATCTCAGGCTACACCGCTTCCTTCGTCTATGCGCGAATGATGCTCGAGCGCGGCTTCATCGTCGGCGCCACGAGGTTAACCAAGCGGGTCTGGCAGCTCTACGTCGCCCACATCATCCTGTTCGTGATCTACATCGCCTCGATCAGCTATCTGGCGCTGCGGTTCGGCGATTCCGACATGATCAACGAGTTCAACGTCGCCGGCCTCGTCGACAACGCCACCGAGACGCTGCGCCAGGGCCTGTTCCTGCGCTTCAAGCCGCTCAATCTCGACGTGCTGCCGCTCTACATCGTGCTGATGGGGCTGTTTCCGCCGGTGCTGTGGTTCATGTTGCGCAAGCCCGACCTGACGATGGCGCTGTCCATCGTGCTGTGGCTCGCCGCCCGCCATTACGGCCTGAACCTGACCGCCTATCCGGCCGGCCAGTGGTACTTCAATCCGTATGCCTGGCAGGTGCTGTTCGTGTTCGGCGCCTGGTGCGCTATGGGCGGCGCCCGGCGTTCGGGAGCCGTGATCAATTCGCCGATCACGCTGTGGCTTTGCCTCGGCTATCTCGCCTTCGCGCTGGTCATGACCATGGCCGGCCGCTTCCCCACCCTCGGCGGCATGTTCCCGGGATGGCTGTTCTCGGCCTTCAACCCCAACGACAAGACCAACCTTGCGCCCTACCGCTTCCTCCATTTCGTCGTGATCGTGATCCTGGTGATCCGCTTCGTGCCGAAGGACTGGCCCGGCCTGGAGTGGAAGGTGTTCGATCCCTTGATCGTCTGCGGCCAGCAGTCGCTCGCCGTATTCTGCGTCGGCGTGTTCCTGTCCTTCGTCGGCCATTTCGAGCTGTCGATGAGCTCGGGCTCGCTGTTCGCGCAGATCTTCGTCAGCATCGCCGGCATCGCGATCATGACGACGGTGGCCTATTACATTTCCTGGTCGAAAAAGCAGGACAAGCCGTTGAAGCCGCCGCCGCCCAAGCCTGCGGCGGCCGCCTCGCCCGCAAAGGCCGCCTAGAGCCGTTTCCGTTCCGATGAAATCGGAACGGGGCGCCAGATTCCAGTTGCGGCAGCGGAGCCGGCTCAGGCCGCCTCGGTGTCGTACTCGGTGAATTTCTTGTAGATCCAGTCGCGGCCGTCGTGGCGGCGCCAGACCTTTCCATAGACGAGCTGCCCGTTGATCGAGCGGCGCGGCACGATCACGGTCCAGAGGTGCCAGATCTCGGTCCAGCTCGACTGCGGATGGACGGTTCGGACGTTGCGATCGAAAGACATGACGCAAAACTCACAAGATATGAGCGCCGCGACGAACTGTGACCTGTGTGACCATCGATTGCAGGCAGCCCATCGCGAGCCTTGCCGACCTGATATCAGCCAGGAATGCGGCCGCAACAACCACTCGGCCTTAACCTAACCGGTCAACCTTACCCCTCGTGGGTACCCGCCAAGACCCGTTGAAAGCCGGCGCCGATCTTTCTATGATGCGTGCACAATTTGAGAATGAGCGCGCCGTTTTGGACGCGTGGCAATTGCGAACTGATTTTCATTTTTCAAATGACTTGCTGACTGGGGCACCACAATGAATATGCAATGTGGACGTTTGCGCCTGGCGGTGTGCTCGGTGCCGCCTGCGCCGCGCATCAAGACAGTCAAGACATCCGTCTCTGAACCGCCGAAGGCGGCCAACGACAATCATCTGGCGTGGCCGTTCCTGCCGTTTCCGCTCGGCTGGTACGCGACGAACTGATCCCCGGAATAGCGCGACGCCGCTCAAGCGGAATATCATCGCTTGGCGGCGTCCGTTTAGGCATTGGGCGCTGAAATCCCCAATGCCTATATGTCTAGGGCGACAGCCAAAGGTTCGAAGCAATTTTGCGAATTCTGCGGCGGGCCGGCCGGCGCAATGCCTTGAAAAATCGCGCAGAAGTGGCGTTGAGTGAAGAACAAGCGCCAAGGCTTCAGGCAAGGATTCAAGCAAGGTTCGCGCGCGCTTCAGGTCGCCATAGGCTCGCCTGCCCATCCCCCGCAATCGCGCTCGCTCAGATGCGCGACGGGCTCTGCGCACCGGCGCTGAGCGTGCCCTGCGCGTTGTAGGTCTGTCGCTGCGGCGTGCAGTTCCCGCCTCTGCGGTCGCAACCAATCACCGCGCCATGAGTTGCAGGTTCTTCCCGTCTGTCCGGGGAAGCCGCGTGGATGCGATCCATGCCCGCGCGATGTACGGACGGTCATCTCGTCTCACGACCGTGTGAGCTGGAGCGCGGCCGGTGAATTTTCACGAGCGAGCAGAGACCAACGAACAGCAGGCCGCAAGCCAAGGGGATGCAGTGAGTCAAATCGATACGACCGAGAAGCTCTCGGGCACGCCGGAGACTGAAAGTTCGCTATTCGCACTGTGCGGGCTTGGCGTCGCCGGGATCGCAATGCTGGGCTGGATCTGCGCCCTCGCCTGGATCGCCTGGCGCGCCTGGTCGATTGGCTGTTGTTCTGAAATTGAAACGCCGCCGGCACGTCGACGCACGCAAAAGTTGCAGCGGACGCAATTTCGCGGGGATCGCCCTGCTGACCTGACGATCGGCAGCGGCAACGGGATGAGCGCGGCGCAATATCGAGAGAATTGAAGGAGCTTCAACCTCGGGACTGGTCGGGGCAGCTGGATTCGAACCAACGACCTGCAGTACCCAAAACTGCCGCGCTACCAGGCTGCGCTATACCCCGAATGTCCGGCGAGCCCCGTCGATACACGCTTCCCAAAGCGCCATCAAGCTTTCAAGCCGCCAGCAAGGCGGCAATAACCCCGCCGGGTCTCCCTACTTGGTGCCGAACAGCGGGTGGCCGACGCGGTCGCCGGGACGGATGCCGTATTTCTGCGCCGTTCCCGCCACCACCTCCAGCACGGCCCGCGCGGGCCCCTGGGACGAGATGATCTTGGTCGACAGCGGCTCGGTGTTTTCGACGATGCGCAGGATGCGACCGTCGGCGCGGATGAAGATCATGTCGAGCGAGACGTAGGTGTTCTTCATCCACATCGACACTTCCTGCTCGGGCTTGAAGTCGAACAGCATGCCTTTGCCGTCGGCCAGTTCCTTGCGGTACATCAGCCCGGTCTGCTTCTCCTCCTCGGTCGTCGCCATTTCCACCGAGAACACCTGCACGCCGTTCCTGGTGACGATCTCGAGCGGCTGGAAGCTGGCGGCGCGCACCGGCGCGCTCCCGACGGCACAGCCGACGACGAGGATGGCGGCCAGCCAGCCCCTCGCAATGGACCAGACGGCCTTTCGGTCAAAATTCATGGGACGGTACTCAAGGGGCGTGGGACTGGACCAGTCCTTACGCGGCGATCGTGACAAAAGCCAGAGGCGCGCCGGACGGCCTGCGCGCCTCTTGTCACGATTGCGGGAGTTGGCGATCGCCGCTAGTGCGACTGCAATCCCGGCGATCCGGTCTCGGGATGGATCTCGGCCGCCATCATGCCCTTGGAGCCGGGCCCGAAGCGGACCAGGACGTATTGGCCGGGCCTGAGCTCGGTCATGCCGAAGCGGCGCAGCGTCTCCATGTGCACGAAGATGTCGGGCGTGCCCTCGCCGCAGGTCAGGAAGCCGAAGCCGCGCAGGCGGTTGAACCATTTGACCTGGGCCCGCTCCAGTCCGCTGGTCGCGGTGACCGTGACGTGGGTGCGCGGCGGCAGCATCTGCGCCGGATGGATCGCGGTCGACTCGTCCATCGAGACCACGCGGAAGGCCTGGTAGCCCTTGGCGCGCTGGATGCACTCGACGACGATGCGGGCGCCCTCATAGGCGGTCTGGAAGCCGTCGCGCCTGAGCACGGTGACGTGCAGCAGCACGTCCGGCCAGCCATTGTCGGGAACGATGAAGCCGTAGCCCTTTGAAGCGTCGAACCATTTGATGACGCCGTGGACCTCGACGAGGTTGGCACTGCCTTCACCAAGTCCGCTGAACGGGCTTAGCGCGTTATCGCGACCGCCGCCGTGCTCGCCCACAGCGGGAACTCCGATCTTCTTGGACTCAAATCCGTCCGACGACCCCATAACCCCGGACCCCACACTGCCCATTGCAACCCGCCTCAGCGGCGGCGTCGAATCACGCGTCTTAAGAGAATGTTCTCAATTCGACGCGATGCGAATCTTTCGACTCAAAAGATAACACTCCCGGTTGCGGCGCATAGATAAAAAAATGATTCGCCGGAACCTATGAACAGCTTGCACAGCCGCGAATCAAATTGATGCCTCAATTTGCGACAAAGGGCCCGAGAGTCTCGCCGATGTCGTGGCGGATAACGAGGTCGGCGATGTCGTCCTGATCGGTCGGCTCGCGATTGATGATCACCAGACGTGCACCGGCGTTCTTCGCCATCATCGGAAAGCCCGCCGCCGGCCACACCACGAGCGAGGAGCCGATCGCGATGAAGAGGTCGCAGGCTTGCGACAGCGCGGTCGCGCGCTGCATTTCGTCGTCGGGCATCATCTGGCCGAACGAGATCGTCGCGGTCTTCACCGGCTCGTCGCACGCGGTGCAGTTGGGTGCGCCGCCATCATCGTCGAAGCGGCGCTTCACCCAGTCAAGCTGATAGGCCTGCCCGCATCCGATGCAGCGCGCATAGGTGGTATTGCCGTGAAGCTCGATGACATGCTCGGCGGCAAAGCCCGAAGCCTGGTGCAGATTGTCGATGTTCTGGGTGATGACGGCGGGAACCTTGCCGGCGCGGTAGAGCGAGGCGAGCGCGCGATGGCCGCGGCCGGGCCTGGCCGCGGCAAAGACCGCTTCCATCGCAAAGCGGCGGCGCCAGGATTCGTCGCGAGCTTCCTGGCTGGCGACGAATTCGTCGAACGGGATCGGACGGTTGCGCGTCCAAATTCCCCCCGGTGAGCGGAAGTCCGGGATGCCGCATTCGGTGGAGATGCAGGCGCCCGTGAACGGCACGATGGTCCTCGACTCGGCGATCATGTCGCCGAGTCGCTCGACGCCGCTGCGGAGATCCGATGCAATCACTCGCGGCCTCCCGTGTTGGCCTTGCGCTGGCCGCACCATGCGCAAGCGACAAGATCGTTGACGCTGTTATCCACTGCCGCGTGAGAATCGCGCAAGCGCGGTCGGCAATTTTTTCCGACCTTCGCTTATCACAATCCTGCAATGCCTCCTCCCCATTGACGCCCCAATCAGAAGCGCCAATGCATGTGTTAACGCGACTCAACGTGATTGCGGCGGCAGTGCGTGAGTTCGGCCGTGCACACATATTGGAGTGCACAGATACTGACGTGTAGAGGGGATTTGACATGACCGAAGACGAACAACGCAAAATCCGCGAACGCGAAGAGATCGCCGCCCGTGTCGCCGCCTTCCGTGCCACCCAGGAAAGATTCCAGCGCGAGCGCGAAGAGTATTTCGTGTCGACGCTCGACAATGCGCGCAAGGTGGAGCGGCCCTCGCTCTGGCCATAAAGGCACCTCCGATCGCCACGCATGAAAAAAGCCCGGAGCATCGCTCCGGGCTTTTCACTTGGTCAGCCGTTACCAGTGGCGGTAGTAGTGGCGCCGGGGGTAGTACGGTCCATCGCCGTAATAGGCATACGGGCCGGGGCTGTAATAGGCGGGCCCGCCATAATAGCCGTAGCCGTACGGATGGGACGCAGCGATCGCGCCCGCGGTGATCGCGCCGGCGGCGAGGCCGAATGCGAGGCCCGGGCCAATGCCGCGACCGCGCGCCTCTGCAGGCGCAGGCGCCGCGACCGCGGTCACGCCGACGGCCGCAACGGTGGCCAGAACTGCCAGTGTCTTCTTCATGACTCTCCTCCTTCGCGTCTTGCGGGGACAACGTCGCCGGCCCGCGATGGTTGCGCGTGAGGCGTGGAACCCGGGCGGCAGAAAAATATCGGCACGAGCGGAACGAAAGCCGGTTCGGCGGATTGCATCTGCGAGTGCGGAAGCCTCCGCTATCCGGTTGAGGCGACAGCACGATGCCCCGTCAGCATCTCCGCGATGCTGGCGGGGTTTTTGGTTTCACGGAAAGAAGTTTCACGGACAGAAAAGGGCGGCAGACATCAATGGCTGCCAACGGGATGGATGCCGAGGAGGACACATTGCCGCTATCCGCTTTGCTGGGGCGCATCCGCAGACTCGTTCCCAAATCGCGCGACCAGCATTACGACGAGATCGTCCGCAACTTCGGTGTCGGCGCGCTGCGCCGACCGCCGACGCCGATGAGCGACGGCGAGCTGGCGCGGGCCATCGCCGAGTTCCTCAAGGAGCAGCCCTCGAGCGCGTCCGTTGCGACCCTCGGCCGGCGGCTGGACCCCTCCTCTCCGCTGTAAGCGGGTTTGTTTCTGGCGAGCACGGAACAAAGGTTTCCCGCGCACGTTGAGTCCCCTTCACGCAAGAAGGGACCCGCCATGCCCGCGTGGCTTGAAGTTCTGCTCAACCTGTCCGGCTATGCCGGCTTCGTCGCGCTTGCGCGCCGCGGCACCGCGTGCCCGGACCATTCCGCCGACGACCGCATCTACGGTGACGAGCGCTAATTGGTGTGGGGCGCCTGGCCTGCCGTGCGCACCAGCCGGTCGGCCTTGACCGCGACGCGCGTGTCCTCGAGCTGCGGCCGCAGCGAGAAGCTGATCACCACGAAGGCGAGGCAGAACAGCAAGCCGACGACGGCGACGCGCCGGTAGGTGTGCCGGTCGCCCTGAAAGAAGGATGGTTCTGAAAAAGGTGTCATGCAAACTTGCTTCTGGGCAAAGTCGTTTCTTGTCCTTGCCAGACACCTATCCCAAACAGCGGCAAGCGCAACGCGATTGGGGTTTTAACCTAACCGAATAGGGTTATCGGCTTTCCCGCAAATTTTCGTTAGGAGTTTGCGCAAGCCTCGAGATCCCGGCGCGCCGCTTCAGACAACGTCCGCACCAAAACTCGTAAACGCTCCGGCGGAGCCGCGGGTACGGCTTTGTTCCAGCTTCGCCTGCATTTCGTTCTCGAAGAACGAATCGGAATCGAAAAAATCGGCGCGGAGCAACTCTTAACAAGTGGTGCGGATCGTCGCGAAAGCGAACGTGCGATCGCAGCGAAGGCACCATCACTCCATGTCGTCTCGCTTCAGTGGCTGCGGCACCTGCGGCACCGAGGGCCTGCCTTTGCGCAGCCGCTTGTGCCTGTCGGACCAGAACACCTTGACGATCTCGGCGAGAAACCAGCACGCATCCATGTCGCTCTCCTTCGCCTCATTCCGTAACGAGGACACGAGGGCGGGGCCGTGCGAAGCATCACGCTCACGCGCGGCGAGAAGGACTGTCCCGCATCGACACAGAAGGCACGCCTTGTTCTGCATCCGACTCCATTTCGTTCGCAAAGAACGAATCGGAGTCGAGCAAATCAGCGCGGCGCGACTCCTAACGATCGATGAAGGCGCGCGCCGTCACGGCTTCATCGGCAAGATTTTCATCGGCAGACGAGATCGCGCTGACTGGGTCGCCGTCGTGGCCCGCCGGCGCGCCTCACGCCGCTCGCT
>NZ_JBFRFR010000054.1:0-63869 GCF_052114925.1 Bradyrhizobium sp. 2TAF36
ATTGTGGACCTGGTCGGCGGCGTAATGATCGCCCTCCATCGCGCATTCCAGGTGCGTGACGAAGGTCGGGCGTTCGATGGTCAGGTTGTCGTTATCGTGCATGGGTTGGTTTCCTTCTTATTTTGCAAACGGCTCTCTGCTCGTCATTGCGAGCGCAGCGAAGCAATCCAGAATCTTTCCGCAGAGGCCGTCTGGATTGCTTCGCTGCGCTCGCAATGACAGCGGCGGGCGGCGATGGCGCCCATCAAATATTCAAAACCCTTCCATACGCATCGAGCACAGCTTCCTTCATCATCTCCGACAGGGTCGGATGCGGGAACACCGTGTGCATCAGCTCTTCTTCGGTCGTCTCCAGGTTCATCGCGACGACGTAGCCCTGGATCAGCTCGGTGACTTCAGCACCGACCATATGGGCGCCGAGGAGCTGACCAGTCTTCTTGTCGAAGATCACCTTGACCAGGCCCTGATCCTCGCCCAGCGCAATCGCCTTGCCGTTGCCGACGAACGGGAAACGGCCGACGCGGATCTCTCGGCCGCTTTCCTTCGCCTTGGCTTCGGTGAGGCCGACGGAGGCGACCTGCGGCTGGCAATAGGTGCAGCCCGGGATCAGGTTCTTGTCCATGGGATGCGGATGCAGGCCCTTGATGGCCTCGACGCAGATCACGCCTTCATGCTCGGCCTTGTGCGCCAGCATCGGGGGACCGGCGACGTCGCCGATGGCGTAGATGCCGGGGACGTTGGTCTTGCCGTAGCCATCGATGACGATACAGCCCCGGTCAGTCTTCACACCGAGCTTTTCCAGGCCGAGATTCTCGATATTACCGACGACGCCGACCGCCGAGATCACGCGCTCGAACTCGGTGGTGACGGGCTTGCCCTTGCCATCGTCGATGGTGGCGACGACGCTGTCGGTCTTCTTCTCCAGCTTCGTGACCTTGGTCGAGGACATGATCTTGATGCCCTGCTTTTCCAGACGCTTGCGGGCCAGGCCGGCGATCTCGGCGTCCTCGACGGGCAGGATCTGCGGCAGCACCTCGACCACGGTGACGTCGGAGCCCATGGTGTGGAAGAACGAGGCGAACTCGATGCCGATCGCGCCGGAGCCGACGACCAGCAGCGACTTCGGCATCTTCTCCGGGACCATCGCTTCGAAATAGGTCCAGATCAGCTTCTTGTCGGGCTCGAGCCCCGGCAGCACGCGCGGCCGCGCACCGGTTGCAATAATGATGTGCTTGGCCAGGTAAGCCCCCTCGCCCAGCGCTCCCTTGGGGCCCTCGACGTCGGACTTCTTCACCGTGACCTTGCCGGGCGCGTCGATGGAGGCCGCGCCCCAGATCACGCTGACCTTGTTCTTCTTCATCAGGAAGCCGACGCCGTCGTTCAGCCGCTTCGAGACGCCGCGCGAACGCTGCACCACCGCCTTCGGGTCGAACGAGACCTTTTCYGCCGACAGGCCGTAATCCTTGGCGTGCTGCATGTAGTGGTAGATCTCGGCGGAGCGCAGCAGCGCCTTGGTCGGGATGCAGCCCCAGTTCAGGCAGATGCCGCCAAGATAGGACTTCTCGACGATCGCGACCTTGAAGCCGAGCTGGGCAGCGCGGATCGCGGTGACATAGCCGCCGGGACCAGAGCCGATGATGATGACGTCGAAGGATGTGTCGGCCATGGTGGCTCCCGTTCAACTCAAGCGGTCGTTGCGCCGCGGGCGCGGCGATTGCGGATGTAGGTTCTGATCAGCCATTCCGAGAGAATGGCGGCCGCCATGACGGCGAAGATGGTGAGCGCGATCGGCGCCCAGATGTTGCGCGACAGCGCCTCGCCGGCGAAGAAGGCGGAGTCAACGATGTCGCGGCCGAGCGGGCTGAGCGTGAGGATCAGCGAGACCAGCATCGAGATCCAGGGCCAGCGCGTCGTCATGCGCCATCTCAGACCATCATCATGACGGGATTTTCGATCAGCTGCTTGAACGCGCCGATCAGCTCGGCGCCAAGCGCGCCGTCGATGGCGCGGTGATCACAGGACAAGGTCACGCTCATCATGTGCGCGATCTCGATCTTGCCGCCGCGGACGACCGGCCGCTCCTCGCTGGTGCCGACCGCGAGAATGGTTGCATGCGGCGGGTTGATCACGGCGGTGAAGTGGCTGATGCCGAACATGCCGAGGTTGGAGACCGCGGTGGTGCCGCCCTGGTATTCCTCCGGCTTCAGCTTGCGCGAGCGGGCGCGCGCGGCAAAATCCTTCATCTCGTTGGAGATGGTGGAGAGCGTCTTGGTCTCTGCCTTGCGGATGATCGGCGTGATCAGGCCACCGGGCATCGCCACGGCAACACCGACGTCGGAATGGTGGTGCTTGACCATGCCGCTTTCAGTCCAGCTGACGTTGCAGTTCGGGATCCTCTGGAGCGCAACGGCCATCGCCTTGATCACGAAGTCGTTGACCGAGATCTTGTAGAGCGGCTTCTTCTCCTTGTCCTTGGGAGCAGCCGCATTGATCTCCTCGCGCGCGGCGAGCAGCTTGCCGATGTCGCAGTCGATGGTGAGGTAGAAGTGCGGGACGTTCTGGATCGACGCGGTCAGGCGCTGCGCGATCGTGCGGCGCATGCCGTCATGCGGCACGATCTCGTAGGAGCCGGGCYCGAACAGCGACAGGATCTGCTTGTCCGACATGGTCGGTGCGCTCGAGGGCGCGCCGGACGGCGCAGCGGCAGGCGCCTTCAGACCCTTGCCGGACTTGGCCTGCTCGACGTCACGCGCCACCACGCGGCCGCGCGGGCCGGTGCCCGTCACCATCGACACGTCGATGCCTGCATCCTTGGCGAGACGGCGCGCCAGCGGCGATGAGAACACGCGGCCGCCATGGCCGTTGCTCTGCGCGGCCGGAACTGCGGCCTGCGGCGCCGGTGCGGCGGCAGGCGGCGCAGCCTTGGGCGCGGCTGCGGGAGCCGGCGCGGCGGTGGGCGCTTCAGCAGCTTTCGGAGGTGCGGCCGAGGCACTGGGCTTGGCGGCACCAGCCGCCTTCACGTCCTCGCCCTCGCCGGCGAGCACGGCGATCACGTCGTTGACCGGGACGTCCTGCGTGCCCTCGGGCACGAGGATCTTGGCGATCGTGCCTTCGTCGATCGCCTCGACCTCCATGGTCGCCTTGTCGGTCTCGATCTCGGCGATGACGTCGCCGGATTTGACCTTGTCGCCTTCCTTCTTCAGCCACTTGGCGAGGTTGCCCTTCTCCATTGTCGGCGAGAGAGCGGGCATCAGGATGTTGATGGGCATGCTGACCTCAAGAAGAACTTTGCAATACGTCGTCTCCGACAGCGAAGACGACCAGGTTTAGTTGCCGATGTCGCCCTGCCACAGGCGCTCGTTGGCAGGGATGGAACGCCAATTCTTCATCATGGTGATGGAGCGGTCGTCGGCAAGGTCGATCCAGGGGATGCCGAACTTGTCGAGGATGTCCTTGGAGCCCGGGAAGGTGACGGATTCTCCGATCACCACCAGCTTCACCTTGAACAGAGCGAGTGCGCCGGCGCACATCGAGCATGGCGACAGTGTGGTGTACATGACGGTGTCGTGGAACGAGATCACGCCGGCCTCGCGCAGGCAGCTCATCTCGCCGTGGAGGATGACGTTCTTTTCCTGCACACGGTTGTTGTGGCCGCGGGCGATGATCTCGTTGCCGCGCGTCAGCACGGCGCCGATCGGCAGGCCGCCCTGCGCGATCGAGGCCTCCGCCTCGCGGATCGCCTCCAGCATGAAATCGAAATGATGGGCTTCGATCGCCACGATCAGTGCCCCTTCCCGCGCGGTGTCGTCGTGCCCGTATCGGTTGGCCGTTCAATCTCCGCCTGGAACATCTCGAGGATCCGGCTCAGCGCATCCTCCTCGGTGTATTCGCTCTCGCGCGCATAGGCGCGCGCCGCGTGACGGGCGAGATCGACGAGCAGGAGGCCCCACATATCGGGCTCCTCGAAGGCGCGCTGGAACGCCATCGACAGCCCGCCGTCCAGCACGAATACGCGCAGGATCTCGACCGCATCGTCGCGGGCGAGGACGTCGGGTGGCAATGGCTGCTCCTTCGGGCCCGCCATGGTTTACCTGTAGCAGACGGCTTTGGCGGCCTCGACCACTTCGGCTGCCGACGGCAGCGCGAGCTTCTCCAGGTTCGCGGCATAGGGCATCGGGACGTCCTTGCCGGAGACGCGCGCAACCGGCGCATCGAGATAGTCGAAGGCGTTCTCCATGATGCGCGCGGCGATCTCGGCGCCGACGCCGCTCTGCGCCCAGCCCTCTTCCACCGTGACCGCACGACCGGTCTTCTTGACCGAGTTGACGATGGTCTCGGTATCCATCGGCCGCAGCGTGCGCAGGTCGATCACCTCGGCCTCGATACCGTCCTTGGAGAGCTCGTCGGCGGCTTTCAGCGCATAGGTCATGCCGTTCGACCAGGAGATGATGGTGACATGGCTGCCCGAACGCACGATGCGGGCCTTGCCGATCGGGATCACGAAGTCATCGAGCTTCGGCACTTCGCCGGTATGGCCGTAGAGCACCTCGTTCTCGAGGAAGATCACCGGATTGGGATCGCGGATCGCGGCCTTGAGCAGGCCCTTGTAGTCCGCTGCGGAGAACGGCGCGACCACCTTGAGACCCGGGACGTTGGAATACCAGGACGAGTAGTCCTGGCTGTGCTGGGCGGCGACGCGCGCGGCGGCGCCGTTCGGGCCGCGGAACACGATCGAGCAGCCCATCTGACCGCCGGACATGTAGAGCGTCTTGGCCGCTGAGTTGATGATCTGGTCGATCGCCTGCATGGCGAAGTTGAAGGTCATGAACTCGACGATCGGCTTCAGCCCGGTCATGGCAGCGCCGACGCCGATGCCGGCAAAGCCGTGCTCGGTGATCGGCGTGTCGATGACGCGCTTGGCGCCAAATTCCTGCAACAGGCCCTGGGTCACCTTGTAGGCGCCCTGATATTCAGCGACTTCCTCGCCCATCACGAAGACGTCGGCGTCGCGGCGCATTTCTTCGGCCATGGCATCGCGCAACGCCTCGCGGATAGTCTGCGTCACCATCGCGGTGCCGGCGGGCACTTCCGGATCGGGCTCGGCAACGACCTGAGGGGCAGCCGCAGCCTTCGGCGCCGAGATCATCGGCTTGCCTTCGCCGACCGGCGAGCGGGATTCGGCGACTTCCTGCGCGACGCTCGGCGCGGGCGCGGCCGGCGCCTTGGCGAGATCGGCGGCCGTCTCGCCATCGGCGAGGATGGTCGCGATCGGCGTGTTGACGGCAACGTCGGCGGTGCCCTCGGGGATCAGGATCTTGCCGAGCGTACCTTCATCGGTCGCCTCGACCTCCATGGTCGCCTTGTCGGTCTCGATCTCGGCGATGACGTCGCCGGACTTGATCGTCTCGCCCTCTTTCTTCAGCCACTTGGCAAGGTTGCCCTTCTCCATCGTGGGCGACAACGCGGGCATCAGCACTTGAATTGGCATATCGACTCCAAAAGAAAGCTTGCGCGCGTTCAGCGATAAATGTCGGTCCAGAGCTCGGCGGCATCCGGCTCGGGATCATGCTGGGCGAAGTCGGCGGACGCATTGACGATGTCGCGGACCTCGGCGTCGATCGCCTTGAGATCGGCCTCGCTCACCTTGGCCGCGAGCAGGCGGTTGCGCACCTGCTCGATCGGGTCCTGGTCGTGGCGGACTTTTTCGACCTCTTCGCGCGTTCTGTACTTTGCGGGGTCGGACATCGAGTGGCCGCGATAGCGGTAGGTCTGCATCTCCAGGATGAAGGGGCCCTTGCCGGCACGGCACCAGGCCGCCGCCTCCTCGCCCGCGGCCTTCACGGCGCGGACGTCCATGCCGTCGACCTGCATCCCGGGGATGTTGAAGGACGCACCGCGCTTGGAGAAATCCTGCTGCGCCGAAGCGCGCGACACCGAGGTGCCCATGGCGTAGCGGTTGTTCTCGATGACGTAGATCACCGGCAGCTTCCAGAGCTCCGCCATGTTGAAGCTCTCATAGACCTGGCCCTGGTTGGCCGCGCCGTCGCCGAAATAGGTGACGCTGACATTGTCGTTACCACGATAGTGGTTGGCGAAGGCCAGACCCGTGCCGAGCGAGACCTGGGCGCCGACGATGCCGTGGCCGCCGTAGAAGTGCTTCTCCTTGCTGAACATGTGCATGGAGCCGCCCTTGCCCTTGGAATAGCCACCGCGCCGGCCGGTGAGCTCGGCCATGACGCCGTTGGCCTCCATGCCGGTGGCAAGCATATGACCGTGATCGCGATAGCCGGTGATGACCTGATCGCCCTGCTTCAGGGCCATCTGCATGCCGACCACCACGGCTTCCTGGCCGATATAGAGGTGGCAGAAGCCGCCGATCGCGCCCATGCCGTAGAGCTGGCCGGCCTTTTCCTCGAACCGCCGGATCAGGAGCATGTCGCGGAGCGCTTTGAGCTCCTGCTCTCTGGTGAATTCCGGGGGCGAACCGCCGTCGGTCTTGTCCTGTGGAGTGCTTGCGGCGGCTTTCTTGGGTGCGGCCATGGGAATTCCGGGTCAGAGAAAACTTCAGCCCTCTCTAACCCAAGTCAAACGCCCTTGGAAAGGACCGCGGCGGCATGGCGCGACTTTCATTATGCCGCACTGCAACGTGGCCGAAACTTTGCAAAACCTTTGCCGCCGATCGGGCAACTTTAGCTCACCGGTCAGCGAAGGGAACGTGGGCAGCCAACGCAGAGAAATCGGACGCGCCGTTTTGTATCCGAAATCCCACGCGCGTCCGATTCGCCGTGCCAGCCTTACCAGCCCAACTCGCGCAAATACGCCGCACGGGCGGCAACGCCGGTGTGCGTGAAGTCGCTGAAGACCCCATCGACGCCGAGCCGGTAGAATTTGAGATATTCAAGGCTCGGGTCGCCGCGATAGTCGGCGGCAAGATATTTCTTCTCGTTCCGAAACGTGAAGACATGCACGAAAAGACCGAGCTTGTGCGCGTCCGCGACAAGGCTGGTCGCGTCCTGGGTCGAAGCCTCCGGCGTCGATCCCTTGTAGGGCGTGCCGTCGGCATTTGCGTCCTTCCACGGCGCGATCTTGAGCGGAACGATATAGGCCTTCCACGGGCCGATGCCGTCGGCGTAGGTCTTGATCTCGGCAAGCCCCTCGGCCGTCAGCATCGCATCGTACAGGCGCGCATCGCCTGCAACCGTCCAGTCGAACGGGCGCGAATTCGTGATGTTGTTGAGGAGAACCTTGCCGGTTTTGAAGTCGATTCCGTTGCCGTCGACGAGTTGGACCTGCCGCGTCTGGAGGCCGTGGCTGCGCATATATTTCAGGCTGCCGGGTTCGAAGCTCTGGACCAGGATGGGAGCGTCCTTGGTGTTGAGGCCGTTATCCCTGATGATCTTGATCAGGGCATCCTCGAGCGGACGGCTGCCGGCCGCGCCGCAGCCATTGGCGATCGCCTGGGCATTGTTCCAGGTCGGGTTCTTGGTTTCGGGATAGACGAGGATGGACCGCCCGGTCTCCTTGCTCTTGACCTTGGCGATGTCGATGACGTCCTGGAAGCTGATGATCGGGAGCTTGCCGTTGAAGACTTTCGGCCGCTCGTTGGCCGCGTCATAGGTGGTGCCGCCGATCCATTGCTTCAGCTCGGCCATGGTGAAATCGCTGATCGACCAGTCGTTGGTATGATCCTCGCCGTCGACGATCAGCGACTTCAGCACCGATTTGGGATCGGCCGGATCGCTCAGATCCGTCAGGTAGTCGGCAGGCACGCCGGTGGCCGACGGGGCCTTGACGCGCACACCGGGCACGGTTCGCTTGCGGGCGGCGACGGCCGCATTGGTCTTCGCCACCTCGGCAATGTTGGTGTTGTCGCTCAGCCAGGGGTTATGACGCACGACCAGAACGCAATCCTTGGTCAGGTGCAAATCCTCTTCGAGCGCATCGGTCCCGAGCGCCGCGGCGAGGTCGTACGACGCCTCGGTCTCTTCAGGTACCAGGCCCGGCAGGCCGCGATGTCCAAGGACCAGTGGCGCCTTTCCATCGACGGTCAGGAAGGGCTTGGCGCCAGCTGGCGCCGCGCCGGACTGTGCAAAGGCCATCGACAGCGGCAGCACCGCCGCGCCGAACAGCATCGCTGCGACACCCATTGTCCGTCCTGAACGACTGTTCCGCATCACCAAGCCTCCGTCTTTGCCCGGCATCGCTTCGAATGCCGCGGGCGCCGAACCGGATACGGTCGGCTCTGTCGTCTTGTCTCAAGACTCTGACAGACGGATGACGACGGAGAGGGCAGCGCAAGATTGCGCCGCCCTCTCCTGCCCGATCAGATCTTGCCCCATCAGATCTTGCCCAATCAGATCTTGCCCGATCAGAAGAAGCCAAGCTTCTTCGGGCTGTAGCTGACCAGCAGATTCTTGGTCTGCTGGTAGTGATCGAGCATCATCTTGTGGGTCTCGCGACCGACGCCCGACTGCTTGTAGCCGCCGAACGCGGCATGCGCAGGATACGCATGGTAGCAGTTGGTCCAGACCCGTCCGGCCTGGATGGCCCGGCCGAAGCGGTAGCAGCGGTTGGCATCGCGACTCCAGACGCCGGCTCCCAGGCCATAGAGCGTGTCGTTGGCGATCGCGAGCGCTTCGTCATCGGTCTTGAAGGTCGTGACCGAGACGACGGGACCAAAGATCTCCTCCTGGAAGATTCGCATCTTGTTGTGGCCCTCGAACACCGTCGGCTGGACGTAGAAGCCGCCGGAAAGATCGCCGCCGAGCTCGGCACGACCGCCGCCGGCCAGCACCTTGGCGCCCTCCTGCTTGCCGATGTCGATATAGGAGAGGATCTTGGCGAGCTTTTCGCTAGATGCCTGCGCGCCGATCATGGTGTCGGCCGCACGCGGGTCGCCCTGCTTGATCGCGGCGACGCGCTTCAGCGCCCGCTCCATGAAGCGGTCATAGATATCGGCGTGGACCAGCGCCCGGCTCGGACAGGTGCAGACCTCGCCCTGGTTCAGCGCGAACATCACAAAGCCTTCGATCGCCTTGTCGAAGAAGTCGTCGTCCTCGGCGGTGACGTCGTTGAAGAAGATGTTCGGCGACTTGCCGCCGAGCTCCAGCGTGACCGGGATCAGGTTCTGGCTGGCATATTGCATGATCAGCCGGCCCGTGGAGGTCTCGCCGGTGAAGGCGATTTTCGCGATCCGCGGGCTGGAGGCGAGCGGCTTGCCGGCCTCGAGGCCAAAGCCGTTGACGATGTTGAGGACACCGGGCGGCAGGAGATCGCCGATGATCTCGGCCCAGACCATGATCGAGGCCGGCGTCTGCTCGGCCGGCTTGAGCACGACGCAATTGCCGGCGGCAAGCGCCGGCGCGAGCTTCCAGCATGCCATCAGCAGCGGGAAGTTCCAGGGGATGATCTGGCCGACCACGCCGAGCGGTTCGTGGAAATGATAGGCGATGGTGTCGTGGTCGATCTCGCCGATCGAGCCTTCCTGTGCGCGCACCACGCCGGCGAAATAGCGAAAATGATCGATCGCGAGTGGCAGGTCGGCAGCGCGGGTCTCGCGGATCGGCTTACCGTTGTCCCAGGTCTCCGCAACCGCAAGGCGCTCCAGATTCTCTTCCATCCGGTCGGCGATCCGGTTCAGGATCGCGGCGCGCTCGGCGACGCTGGTGCGTCCCCAGGCGGCCTTGGCGGCGTGCGCCGCATCGAGGGCGGCCTCGACATCCTGCGCATCGGAACGCGCGATCTTGCAGACGATCTGGCCGTTCACCGGCGAGGCGTTGTCAAAGTACTTGCCGGAGATTGGCGCGACGAATTTGCCGCCGATGAAATTGTCATAGCGTTCGGCGAACGGAACCTGGGTGACGCCGAGGAATTCCACCTTGTTCATTGATCACTCCCGATGTTTGCTGTTTGCGCAATTCGTCGCGTGTTCACGACTTGCGCCAACGATGTCGCGGGAGCGTTTTCCTGTCAGCCCGGGCGTCAGCGATGGCCGGGGTAACCTGTCGCAGTTCTGCGACAGTCGTGGGCAAGGCAAGGGCCCTCAGTGCTTCAGCTCGAACCGCTTGAGCTTCCTGTGCAGCGTGGCACGGCTGATGCCGAGGGCCTTGGCGGCGGCCGAAACATTGCCGTCCGCGCGCAGCAGCGCCCGCTGCAACACCGCGCGCTGGCCGCCGGCAAGATGGTCATGCGCGGGTTCGCCGCCGAGGAGGTTAGCCGCGGGCACCGGCTGCAAGGGACGGCCGGGCGCAATCCCGAGTCCCACCCGCGCGGACCGGGTCGCGCCGATCACGAGATCATCTGCATCGACCGCGACGAGGCCGCCGGCCTGGCCGTCCGCGCCTTGCGTCAGCACAATGCGGGCATGGGCGAAGGCGCGGCGAAACAGATCGGCCTCGATGCGCCTCGCCGCCTCACCTGCCGCGAGCGCGATCAGATTGGAAAACGTATCGGTCCGGTCGGCGCGGCAGGAGGAGACGTCGAGCACGCCCGCAAACGCCGCCTCGTGGTCGTAGATCGGAACGGCGGTGCAGCTCAGAAGCGTGTTGCGGGTGAAGAAATGCTGGTCGCGGTCGATCGTCAGCGGGCGCTGCTCGACGACGCAGGTGCCGATGCCGTTGGTGCCTTCATGATCCTCGCTCCAGAGCGCGCCGGTCCACAGGCCCCAGGATTGGAACGTCGCATCGTCCACCGCTGTGCCGCGGCGGTCGACCGGCACGCCCGCGCCGTCGGCGAGCAGCACGCAGCAGCCGCTCGCGCCGACCGCCTGATAGAGCCGGTCCATCGCGCCTTGCGCGGCGGCGAGCAGCGGCGCGACGCGCTCGCGCGCCTGCCGCAACTCGACATCGCTCAGCCGCATCGGCGCGCTACGACCGGCGGGATCGAGATGATGCAATCGGGACGAACGGCGCCATGAGGCCACCAGCGCGGAGCGCGCGGCCTGGCCTGACGCAATGGCGGCCTCGACGCGGGCCGCGTGATGCCGGGACATTGGCCCATTCATCACTGTTTCCTCCGGGTGGCAGTCTAGGCTGCGCCGGCATGGCCCGGTTGATCTGCGTCAACTCAGGCAGACGGCGGCAGAAGCCATGGGGCCGTTGCTGCGTTGCCGTCAAGGCGGCAGCCCGGTTCCAAGCCTAAGACTTTCGGTAGAATTGCTACACGATTGTCGGATTTCGGCAGCGGCTTTCGATGCCGGTTTCGAATGCAGCGGCAAACGCTACTTCGCCGGGATCATCCGAACGAGATCGTGTGGATTGACATAGTCGAGCTGATAGCGCGCCCGCTCGTCCAGCATGTCAGGATCGATCCGCGACGTCCGCAGCAGCGACACCCGCTGCTCGCTCTTCGCGCGCTCGCGCTTGAGCTGGGCCAGCTCGCTCGTCAGCGCGATGATCTCCTGGTCGAGTTCCTGACGGGCGTTGAGGCCGTATTTGCCGGTGTAGGCGTTGACGCCGAAATAGCCGACGATAGCGGCCGCCATCGCATAGAGGGCAAGGCCGGTCAGGATCGATTTCAGGCGCGCGCGGGAGACCATCTTGGGAAGATGCGGCAGGTTGGTTAAGGGAGTGCTAATCGCTTCCCCCTTCGCGTTCCAGTCCCTACCCCCAGCCGTCATGCTCGGCCTTGTGCCGGGCATCCACGTTTTTCGTCACCACGAGCCAAGACGTGGATGGCCGGGACAAGCCCGGCCATGACGAAGAAAGACGTCAGCCGTGGTGTTTGGCCACGTGCGCAGCAAACGCGTCGATATAGGCCTGGAGGACGGGCTTCAGAGATTCCTTGGTCAGGTTCCCCTCCGCATCGAAGGCATCGCCGACCGCGTTCAGATAGATCTCCGGCTGCTGCAGGATCGGTCCGGCAATGCCCGGCAGGATGTTCTGCAGCGTCTTGGCGGCGCTGACGCCGCCGAGCGGGCCCGGCGAGTTCGAGATGATGCCGACCGGCTTGCCGTTGAACGAGCTCTTGCCGTAGGGGCGCGAGGCGACGTCGATGGCGTTCTTCAGCACACCCGGGATGGCGCGGTTGTATTCGGGGGTGACGAAAATGACGCCGTCCGACTTCTGCAGCTTCTCGCGGAAGGCCAGCCAGTCCGCGGGCGGCGCGCCCTCGAGGTCCTGGTTGAAGAACGAGATGCCTGCCAGCGTGATGACCTCGAGCTTGAGCGAGGCCGGCGCGAGCTTTGCGAGCGCGTTGGCGACCTTCAGCGAGAAGCTGTCCTTGCGCAGGCTGCCGGCGATCACGACGATGTTGTAGGCCATGGATTGTCCTTGGGGGCTTGAGCGGAAGTTCCGGGGCGGCACTTAAGCGATCCGGGTCGATGGATGCAAGTGCATGAACCGGTTTTGTTTGGAAACGCTGAGTTTCTCGAAAGCAGATGGTCGCTACGATCCAAAAACAATCAGGCCGCCCGAAGGCGGCCTGACGTTTCTCGCAAACCCCTGGCTCGGTTCAGATCGTCGGATTCCAGGCCGACGGGATCAGGCGGTATTTCGCGCCGTCCTTCTCGACATGCCCCACCGAGGGGAAGGTGAAGTGGAAGCCGATCACGGTCGCCTTCTCGGCTGCCGCCATGTCGTAGAATTTGTGGCGCGTCGCCTGCGCCATCGCGCCGTCGTTGTCGAACGCCACGTGCCAATCCGGATTGCGCAGGAAGAACTCCGGAATGTTGGTGACGTCAGACTGGATCAGCACCTTCTTGTCGCCGGAGGCCACCGCGAACGAGGTATGACCCGGCGTATGGCCGGGCGTCGCGATCGAGGTGATGCCCGGCGCGACCTCCTTGCCCCACTCGTATTTCGTGACCTTGGATTCGAGGCCGGCAAAGGTCTTCTTCACGTTGGCGAAGTAGTTCTTCGTCATGTCGTTCGGCGCCTTGGCCGCGTTCTCGTCGCTCGCCCAGAACTCCCAATCCTTCGCCGGCACCATGATCTCCGCATTCGGGAACGCGAGCGCGCCGTCGGCCAGACGAATACCGTTGGTGTGATCAGGATGGAGATGCGACAGCAGCACGACGTCGATGTGCTTCGGGTCGACGCCGGCAGCGGCGAGGTTCTGCAGCGTACGGCCGACCGCGCCCTTGCTCGGCTCGAGATTGGCAACACCGTTGCCGGTGTCGATCAGGACCAGCTTCGAGCCGGTGTTGATGAGCTGCGGATTGAACGGCACCGTGACCATGCCCTTCGGCATGTACGCCGCCTCGCCCGCGGCCAGCGCTTCCTCCTTCGGCAGGTTGACGACGAACTTGTCCGGCATCGGGAAGGTGCGCGCGCCGTCGTTGATCGAGGTGCACTCGTAGCTGCCGACCTTGTAGCGATAGAAGCCGGGCGCCTGTGCCCCGCTTTGCGGCACCGAGGCACTGGCGGTGGTCGGTCCAAGTCCGGTTACGGCCGCCGCGCCCATAGCGGCAGCGCCCGCGAGCAGGTCGCGGCGATTCAGATCAGTCATGGAAGTGTCCCCTTCTTTGCTTGCGGTTGCCCCGCTTTCAATTGCGGCGCAAATGTTCCCCCGCTTCGCTCAGAAGGCAAGTCCTTCTTTGGATGGTGTGCCGTGGCACATCACGAAGATTTATTTGGGTTGATGAGGAATTTTTCGCCGGTGGCCCGTTTGGCGTAGACCGCGATGTTGGCGGGATCGAGCGCCTCCTGAAGCGACACCACCTTGGTGTAGTGGCTGGCGAAGGTCGTCTTCAATTCGTCGACGACGCGCTGGCGCAGCCTGGCTCCGTCCGCCTGCCCGATCTTCATCAGGAACGGAAACAGCAGCCAGCCGCCGACGCCCCAGGCCATGCCGAAGCCGCGCGGCAGCTCGATCGGGCGGATATCGAGCGCGCCGTAGACGTAGACCTGCTTGTGCACGTTGGAGCCGTAGCGGCTGTATTCCTTGGCGGTCTTGTTGATCGCAGCTTCCATGCAGTTGAGGATGTCGCCGGCCAGCTTGCCGCCGCCGATGGCATCGAAGGCGATGGTGGCGCCGGTCTCGACCAGCGCATTGGTGAGATCGCCGAGGAAGCTCGGTGCGGTGGAATCGACGACGTATTTGGCGCCGATCTTGTGCAGGATGTCGGCCTGCTCCTTGCTGCGCACGATGTTGACCAGCGGAATGCCGTCCTTGATGCAGATCTTGTTCAGCATCTGGCCGAGATTGGAGGCGGCCGCGGTGTGCACCAGCGCCTTGTGCCCCTCGCGCCGCATGGTCTCGGTCATGCCGAGCGCCGTGAGCGGATTGACGAAGCAGGAGGCGCCTTCAGCCGGCGTGGTGCCCGCCGGCAGCGGCAGGCACTCGCGCACTTTCAGCGTGCGGTACTGCGCGTACATCGCGCCGCCGATCATGGCGACGGTCTTGCCCATCAATGCCTTCGCGGCATCCGACGAGCCGGTCTTGATGACGACGCCCGCGCCTTCGTTACCGACCGGCATGGCTTCGTCGAGCCGGCCGGCCATCGCCCGCATCGCGCCCTCCGGCACCTTCGCGGTGATGACGGGAGCGTCCTTGCTGCCGGACGCCTTCGCCGTGCTCATATCGGCCGCGCCGACGAGAAGGCCGAGGTCGGACGGGTTGATCGGCGCCGCCTCGACGCGGACGACGACCTCGTCCGCGGCGGGCTCGGGAGTCGGCACGTCGACGAGCGAGATTTCCAGTTCACCGCTCTTCTTGATCAGCGAACGCAGTTGCAGTCCGGTCTTGCCGTCGCTCATGTCGATCCTCCCCTGTCCTAGCTGGAGCGCCGGCTTATGCCAGCGCCTTCAATGCCGCCTTGCCGCCGTAGAGCGCCTGCTTGCCGAGCTGTTGCTCGATGCGCAGGAGCTGATTGTATTTGGCGGTGCGGTCCGAACGCGCAAGGGAGCCGGTCTTGATCTGCCCGCAATTGGTGGCGACCGCGAGGTCGGCGATGGTGGAATCCTCGGTCTCGCCGGAGCGGTGCGACATCACCGAGGTATAGCCGGCCTTGTGCGCCATCTCGACGGCAGCGAGCGTCTCGGTCAGCGTACCGATCTGGTTGACCTTGATCAGGATCGAATTGGCGCGGCCGGCCTTGATGCCTTCGGCCAGGCGCTTGACGTTGGTGACGAAGAGATCGTCGCCGACGAGCTGGCACTTCTTGCCGATGAGGTCGGTGAGCTCCTTCCAGCCGTCCATGTCGTCTTCCGACATGCCGTCCTCGATGGTCACGATCGGATAGCGCGACACCAGGTCTGCGAGGTACTTGGCCTGCTCGGAGATCGAGCGGGTCTTGCCCTCGCCTTCATAGACGTATTTGCCGTCCTTGAAGAACTCGGTCGAGGCGCAGTCGAGGCCGATCACGATGTCGGTGCCGGCCTTGTAGCCGGCCTTGCCGATCGCGTTCATGACGAATTCGAGCGCGGCGTCCGCCGACGGCAGGTTCGGGGCGAAACCGCCCTCGTCGCCGACATTGGTGTTGTGGCCGGCCTTCTTCAATTCCGACTTCAGGGTGTGGAACACCTCCGCGCCGTAGCGCAGGCCCTCGGCAAAGGACGACGCGCCGACGGGAAGGATCATGAACTCCTGGAAGTCGATCGGATTGTCGGCATGCACGCCGCCATTGATGATGTTCATCATCGGCACCGGCAACAGACGCGCCGAGGTGCCGCCGACGTAACGATAGAGCGGCATGTCGAGCGAGTTTGCGGCAGCCTTGGCGCAGGCAAGCGAGACGCCGAGGATGGCATTGGCGCCCAGCCGGCTCTTGTTCGGCGTGCCGTCGAGGTCGATCATGATCTGGTCGATCTGGGCCTGCTGCTCGGCATCGAGGCCGCTCAGGGCCTCGAAGATCTCGCCATTGACGGCGCCGACCGCCTTGGTGACGCCCTTGCCGAGATAGCGGGCCTTGTCGCCATCGCGCAGTTCCACCGCCTCATGGGCGCCGGTGGAGGCGCCGGACGGCACCGCGGCACGGCCGAGCGCACCATCTTCCAGCACGACGTCGACCTCGACGGTGGGATTGCCACGGCTGTCGAGAATTTCGCGGCCGATGATGTCGATGATGGCGGTCATGATGTGCACTTCCGTTCGTTAGGGCTGATCGGTGCCGGGGGTCTTACACGGGCCGCAAGCAAATGTGAACGCTTGGACGGCGTGCTTCGACTGACGCGTGAGCAGGCTCGGACTATCCTTGAAGTCGCCTGCTCTGCGCGTCCAACCTCAATCTGAAACAGTCGGGGTAACGCCATGAACCGCCGCCAGTTTCTTGCCTCGAGCGCTGCCCTCCTCGCCGTCCGCCCAAGTTTTGCGCAGGAGGGCCTGTTCCGGACAAAATATTTCCCCATCAGCGCCGGCATCGGCCTGCACGACCTCGCCCCCGCTCGCGACGGCACAGTCTGGTTCACGGCGCAGGGCAAGGGCATGCTGGGCAGGCTCGACCCCCGGGATGGCAGTTTCAAGACAGTCAGCCTCGGCCAGGGCGCCGCACCGCACGGCGTGACGATCGGCCCCGACGGTGCCCCCTGGATCACCGAGGGCGGCCAGAACGCGATCGCCCGGGTCGATCCCGGCGATCTCAAGGTCACGCTGTTCCGCCTGCCCGAAAAATTCGCCTCCGCCAATCTCAACACCGGCGTGTTCGACAAGGACGGTACCTACTGGTTCACCGGCCAGTCCGGCTATTACGGCCGGCTCAAGCCGGGATCGGGCGAGATGGACGTGTTCAGGGCGCCCAAGGGTGTTGGACCCTACGGCATCGCGGTGACGCCCAAGGGTGAGGTCTGGTACGCCTCGCTGGCTGGGAGCCATATCGCGAGGATTGATCGTGCGACCGGCAATGCCGCCATTGTCGAGCCGCCGACGCCGAGCCAGGGGTCGCGGCGGGTCTGGTCAGATTCGCAAAGCCGGATCTGGGTCAGCGAGTGGAACAGCGGTCACGTCTCGGTGCACGATCCCGCCAACGGCTCCTGGAAAACCTGGAAGCTGCCGGGCGATCGCCCTCGCACCTATGCCGTCTATGTCGACGACAAGGACAAGGTCTGGCTGACCGATTTCTCCGCCAATGCCATCGTCCGCTTCGATCCCACGACCGAGCGGTTCAACGTTTTCGCCAGCGACAAGGCCAATGCCAATGTGCGCCAGCTCGACGGCCGCCCGGGCGAGCTCTGGGGCTGCGAGTCCGGCAACGACCGGATCGTCATGATCCAGACGATCGCGGCTGGTTGACGACGGCGACATTTGCGTCCATCCCGGCACCCTCTGGAGCGCGATCTTATCGCGCTCCGGTTTTTTAGTTGAGCATGATCTTTCGGAAAACCGGTGCCCACTTTTCCGGATCATGCTCGAACAGGATGTGACGACGATGGCGAAGAAATCCCTCCAGCTCGGCCGCGCGGTCGAGTGGCCGCACACACCGGAAGAAGCCCAGCTCGACCGCGTGCCCAATCCGCAAAAGGGCACGGACTATCTGGTGCGCTTCACCGTGCCGGAATTCACCTCGCTTTGCCCCGTCACGGGACAACCGGATTTCGCGCATCTGATGATCGACTACGCGCCCGGCCCTTGGCTGCTGGAGTCGAAGTCGCTCAAGCTCTACATCGCGAGCTTCCGCAATCACGGCGCATTCCACGAGGATTGCACCGTCATGATCGGCAAGCGCATCGCGAGCGAGATCAAGCCGAAGTTCTTGCGCATCGGCGGCTACTGGTATCCGCGCGGCGGCATCCCGATCGACGTGTTCTGGCAGACCGGCCGCGTGCCGAAGGGATTGTGGGTGCCGGAGCAAGGCGTCGCGCCGTATCGCGGACGGGGTTAGTTGGAGAGAATGACGATGACATCGATATCAGCAACATTCCGCAACATTGCCTTCGGCGTTCTAACCGTCCTGTGGCTGACCGGCGCGGCCGAAGCTGCCGAGGTCCATGTGATGATCTCGGGCGGATTGACGGCTGCCTACAAGGCGCTCGTGCCGGAATTCGAGAAGGCCACCGGCAACAAAGTGCTGACGGAATATGGGCCGTCGATGGGGACGACCACCAATGCGATCCCGGTCCGGCTGGAGCGCGGCGAACCCGCCGATGTCCTGATCATGGTGGGCTATGCCCTCACTGACCTCGCCGGCAAGGGCAAGGTCGTGGCCGGCAGCCAGGTCGACCTCACCAGATCGCCGATCGGCGTTGCCGTGAAATCGGGTGCGCCGAAGCCGGACATCGGCTCGGTGGAGGCGGTCAAGCGCGCGCTGCTGGCGGCGAAGACGATCGCCTATTCCGACAGCGCCAGCGGCGTCTACGTTTCGACCGAGATGTTTGACAAGCTCGGCATCGCCGACGTCATGAGGGACAAGGCACGAAAGATTCCGGCAACGCCGGTCGGCGAGATCGTCGCGCACGGCGAGGCCGAGCTCGGCTTCCAGCAGATCAGCGAGCTGAAGCCCGTGAAGGGCATCGACATCGTCGGACCGCTGCCGAACGAATTGCAGAAGATCACGATCTTCTCGGCCGGGGTCGCGGCCGGTTCGAAGGAGCCCGAAGCCGGCCGTGCCCTCATAAAATTCCTCGCCTCGCCCGCCGCGCGCGAAGCGATCATCGCAAGCGGGATGGAGCCGATCCCGGCGGGGAGCGCGAATTGAGGCAGGCCTTCTCCAGGCGCTGCTCCTGATACGCCCTCAACAGATTGGCTTCGCCACTCTTAGTCAATCGGAGGCTGCTGAGGTCTTCTTGACCGGACCGAGATCGCGCGCCGGATAGTTGGCGCCGGATTCGACGATGTGTCGTCGCACTGCTGCAACGAGCGCGGCGAGATCGCGAGACTCGATCGCATCGACGATCTCGACATGGTGTGCAGCACTTCTCTGCAGCTCGGCGTTCGAGGGCCACAAAGCAATCGGCCCTGGTCTGGCGCGATTTCTGATTTCCACGATGAGGCTGGCGAGCGATTGGTTCGCTGCATGACGATAGATCTCGTCGTGAAAGGCTGCGTTGGTATTTGCCTGATCCGCCTTGCTGCCGCGCGCCACAGCATCTTCGAAGATTTGCTGAGCCTGCTTGATCTTCTTGAGTTCGTCGGGGCCGATATTCGGTAGCGCCTGCCTTGCCGCTTCAACTTCGAGCAGCGTGCGGATCGCCAATATCTCGCGAACGACGTTCAAGTCGGGTTGCGCGACCCGGTATCCACGATTTTCGACATGCGTCACCATCCCGCTTGCGGCAAGCTGGGTCAGCGCACTCCGGACGTCAAACCGTTTGGCAGCGAAGGCTTCTTCCAGGTCGATCTGGCGCAACCATTCGCCTGGCCGGTAGTCGCCTTGCAGGATGGCGGCACCGATTTCCGCCGCCAACAGCCTCTTCTGCTCCTTCCGTACTTTCATGGCTGCTTCCCTTTTTGGAGCGCTTGACTCACGGCAACTATTGCGCACAAATTGGCGCCAATAAATGTGCATAACAAATCGCGGCGGCCGGAGGAACAGTAGATGTCGGGCATCGATCGTAGAAGCTTAATGGTGATGTCGGTTCTCGGCGCCACGATGGGACTCCGGGGCACGGCCCAGGCGGCGCCGAACGGGTATCCCGAGAACTATCAGAAGATCATCGACGACGCCCATAACGAGGGCAGCCTCCTCATTTACTCGATTATGTCGCCGGAAAACTGGCGTCCCGTGATCGAGGGCTTCAACAAGCTCTACCCGAAGATCAAGGTCGAGACCCTGGATCTCCCCGCCTCCCGCGAGAGCTTCGAGCGATATCTGGCCGAGCGGAGCACCAACAGCCGCACCTGCGACCTCATCGCGACGGCCGATCCGGGCGGATGGATCGATTTCCAGGAGCGCGGTGAAGTCCTCGACTACCTATCGCCTGAAGCGAAGGCCTGGCCGGATTGGTCAAAGCCGTTTCCCGGCGTCTACACCGTCTCGTCCGACCCCATGGCGCTGATCTGGAACAACACGCTGGTGGCCGACGGCAAGCGTCCCAAGACACTTGCCGAGTTCGTCGAGCTTGCGGTCGCAAACGAGAAGACCTGGCGCAACCGCATCACCAGCTACGGCGTGCATCAAACAACTTTCGGCTACGGCATCAGCTACGCGTTCGTGAAGCAGCACGGCGAAAAGGCCTGGGACTGGTTCGCCCAACTTGCAAAGCTCTCGCCCCGATTCGAGCGCTCCGGCGGCCCAATGACCGAGAAGGTCACCTCCGGCGAATACACCATGGGCTTCTTCGTTTCGGCCATCACCTTCTGGCCGCGCCTGAACGATCCGGCGCGGGCAAAGATCCTCGGCTGGAGCTTCATCGGAGACGGTCAGCCGGTCGTGCTGCGTGGCATCGCGATTCCGAAGGGATCGAAGAACGTCAACGCAGCAAAACTGATGCTCGACTACGTCGTCTCGGAGGACGGTCAGCGCGCATTCGGACGGGGCGGCCTGACGCCGGCACGCCCCGGTGTGAAGCCGGGCGACGGAATCCGCCACACCTACTCGTCGATCGTGGAAGCCGTCGGCGAGCAGAACATCTGCTACATCGGCTACGATCGGGACGCGGTGCGGGACTACGACAGCTTCCTCGCGCGCTGGAAAAAGACCTTCAATGTCGCTTGACGCAAGCAGCGCACTGGGGTCATCGGCCGCGGACGCCTTGCCGAAGCCGCTGCCCGGCCGCGATACCGTCATCCAGTACGGAATGGCGCTGCTGACAATTGTCCTGATCGCAGCGCCTCTCCTGCCCGTTCTCTATCAATCCTTCCTGGATCGTGCGCTCTACGATTCCGGCCAGCAACTGACGCTGGGCAATTTCGGGCGCCTGCTTCGCACCGACGGCTTCGCGCTCGTCATCTGGAACACGTTCGTGTTCGCCACCCTCACCACCGTGATTTCGCAGACGCTGGGCACGCTGGCGGCGGTGCTGTTCGGCCGCACCGACATGCCGTTTGCGCGGTTGTTTGGCGAGCTCTTCCTGTGGCCGATCTATCTCTCGGCGCTGGTACTGTCGTTCGGCTGGTACACAATCTACGGACCGGCCGGCTACCTCACGCTTCTGGTTCAGTCGATCTTCGACGGCGCGCCCTGGAATCTCTACTCGCTGCCGGGCATGGCGATGATCGCGGGCGTCTCGCAAGCACCGGTCGCCTACATCTACTGCATGTCGTCGGCCTCGATCACCGATCCGACTTTGGAGGAAGCCGCGCGCGTGACCGGCGCCGGCACCTTGAGGACCTTGTGGCGGATCACGCTGCCGCTCCTCATGCCGGCGATCGCCTATAGTGCCGTGCTGAACTTCACTGTGGGACTGGAGCTCCTCGCGATTCCGCTGGTGTTCGGAGATCCCGCCGGCATCACTGTGCTGACCACGTTCCTCTACAACAACGGCGTGGCGTCGGCCCGCCCCGATCACGGGCTGGTGGCAACGGCTGCCGTGCTGATGCTTGCCGTCGTCTGCGTGTTGGTGTGGCTACAAGGACGCCTGCTCGGCAATACAAGGCGCTTCGTCACGCTCGGCGGCAAGGCCACGCGACCGCGCCCTTTCCGCCTGAACAACCTGCGCTGGCCGCTTTGCATCGTCTCGGCGATCTACATCACCGCAACTGTCGTGATGCCGATCGGCGCGCTGCTGCTGCGCGCCTTCACGAGCCTGCTGTCGCCGATGGTGCCGATCAGCGAGGTGCTGACGCTCGGCAACTTCGCCAACATGCTCGAATACCCGGTCTACCCGCGTTCGATCTGGAACTCGCTGATCGTCAGTTCGGTCGGTGGCGTCGTCGCCACTGCGATGGTCGCCCTGATCGCCATCATCGTGCTGCGGTCCGACTTCCGCTGGCGTGGCGCGCTACACTACGTCGCGCTGTTTCCCCGTGCCGTGCCCGGCGTCGTCGCCGGCATCGGTTTCTTCTACGCGTTTGCGCTCGTGCCTGGCCTGGGCGGCCTCCGAAACACGATCTGGATTCTGGTTGCCGCCTTCACGATGCACTTCATTCCTGTGGGGCTCGGTGCGGTTGCTCCGATGTTGTTGCAGATGAGCCCGGATTTCGATCGCGCCGCCCGTACGCAGGGCGCGGACTGGTGGACGACGAGCCGGCGCATCGTTTTGCCCTTGCTGCGCCCGGCGCTGGTAGCCTGCTTCATCATCCTCTTCATCACGTTCTTCAAGGAATACACGACCGCGATCTTCCTGTTCGCTCCCGGCAGCGAAGTGATCGGGACCACGCTGCTCCAGGCATGGACGCAGGGCGAGGTCGGTCTGGTGTCCGCGCTGGCGACCATCCAGATCCTGGTGATCGGCGTCTGTGTCACGGCGGCGCGCGCTTTTCTCGGAGTGAAGCTTTATGGCTGAGTTGCTGATCGAGAACCTGCACAAGCGGTACGGACCGGTCAAAGCGATCGACGACGTCAACATCCACGTTGCCGATGGCGAGTTCGTCACGCTGCTGGGGCCGYCAGGGTGCGGCAAGTCAACAACGCTCGGCGCCATTGCCGGACWGGATCAGCCGACGAGCGGACGCATCCGCGTCGGCAACAAGACCTATTTCGACAGAGAAAAGGGAATCTTCCTGCCGCCGGAAGCGCGCCATTGCGGGCTCGTGTTCCAGAGCTACGCTTTGTGGCCACACATGACGGTCTATGACAACGTCGTGTTTCCGCTCAAGCTGCGCAAGGTATCGACCGCCGACTGCAAGCGCCGCGTCGAGGAGAGTCTCGCTCTCGTCGAGATGGAGCGCTTTCAGGACCGCTATCCGCATCAGCTCTCGGGCGGCCAGCAGCAGCGTGTCGCGCTCGCGCGAACGTTGGTCTACCAGCCCGAAATCCTCCTGCTCGACGAGCCCCTGTCGAATCTCGACGCAAAGCTGCGCGATCGCGCCCGGACCTGGCTTGCCGAACTGCGCACGCGCCTCGGCCTGACGACGATCTACGTGACACACGACCAGGTCGAAGCGCTGGCTCTGTCCGACCGCATCGTGGTCATGAATGGCGGCCGCATCAGCCAGATCGGCTCGCCCCAAGAGATCTACACGCGGCCGGCAGACAGTTYCGTCGCCGACTTCATCGGAACGACCAATTTCCTCAACGGCGACGTGGTCGGGGCGCCCGACGGCGATGGACAGACACTGGTCAGTCTCGCCGATGGTCAGCGCGTTCTGATCAAGTCCGACAAACGTCCATCCCTGGGCGACAAGGTCACGTTTGCCTATCGCCCCGAGCAGATGCGCCTGGCGGCGGCCAACGATCAGGCGATCGGAGGTTCGATCGTTGAAGCCGACGTGGTCAGCCATTCCTATGTTGGCGGCCGATGGCAAATCGGATTGAGCGTCGGCGGAAATCAGATCCGCATCGAAACCCAGGAGGCAATGACTGACCGCCAGTTGCGCCTGTGGCTGCCTGTCACCGGCGGCATCCTGTTTACAGAACGGAACCATGGCAAATCCCACTGACGCCACCTCTCCCGAAAGCGGACTGCATCAGGCCGACTACACCCCCGGTGTCCGCGGCCCGCTGACAGGGCTCCGCGTCATCGACCTCTCGAGGCTGGTCGCAGGCAATCTGCTCACCCAGCATCTCGCCGACTTCGGCGCCGACGTTATCAAGGTCGAGCCGCGCGAAGGCGATACGCTGCGCGGCTGGCRCACCAAGGGTGTCGAAACCAACTGGAAGATCCATTCGCGCAACAAGCGCAGCATCTGCCTGGAATTCCGTCACGACGAAGCGGTGCCGCTGATCCGCAAGATGATTCCCGGCGCCGCGATGCTGGTCGAGAGTTTCCGTCCCGGCACGCTCGAGCAGATGGGGCTCTCGCCGGAGGAACTGCTGCGGCTGGAGCCCAAGCTTGTGATCGTTCGCATATCGGGATGGGGGCAGACCGGCCCCTATCATCGCCGGCCCGGCTTCGGGACATTGGTGGAAGGCTTTTCGGGCTTCGCCGAGATGAACGGCTTCCCCGATCGAGAGCCGGTATTGCCGCCTATGTATCTGGCCGATGCCCTGTCCGGTCTCACCGGAGCGTTCGCCGCGATGGCGGCCCTTCGGGAGGTCGAGATCAACGGCGGAAAGGGACAGGTGATCGACCTGCCGCTGCTCGACCCGATCGTCAACTCGCTCGGGCCTCAGGCGGCAAATTACCGTTTGACCGGCGTGGTCAAACCGCGCAGCGGGAGCCGCTCGAGCGGCTCGGTACCGCGCAATGTCTACCGCACGCTCGATGGCGGCTGGGTTTGCCTGTCGGCATCCACGCAAGGCATGGCGATGCGGGTGCTGCGTTCGATCGGCCGCCCGGAGCTCTGCGAGGATCCAAAGTTCAAGACCAACGAGCAGAGGCTCGTCCATGTCGCCGAACTCGACAAGATCATCGGCGATTTCATCGCGACACGAACGGTCGACGACAACGTCGCCTTCTTCGAGGCGGCCGAGGTCACGATCGGTCCGGTCAACGACACCGTCCGCTTGATGAACGATCGCCACGTGCAGGCCCGGGGACTGCTGGCCGACTATCCCGACGAGGACATGGGAACGTTCCCGATGCACGCCGTCCCGGTTCGCCTGTCCGAGACGCCCGGAAGCATCCGGACGCCTGCGCCACGCCTCGGGCAGCACAGCCGCACCATCCTGGCCGAAGCCGGCCTCAGCCCTGACGACATCGATGCCGCCCTCGCCTCGGGCGTTGTGAAGGAAACCAGCACATGACAGTTGAACGAAAATTCCCGGTCTGGCGCTCTGCGCTGTTCGTACCCGCGAACGTCGAGCGGTTCGTGGTCAAGGCCGTCGAGCGCGGCGCGGACGCGCTGATCATCGATCTCGAGGACAGCGTGCCGCTGGCTGAAAAGGCCAACGCTCGAAAGCTGATCCCGGGCATCGTGAAGCGCTTTCGCGACACCGGAAGTTCGGATGTCATGGTGCGGATCAACCAGCCGCTCGAATTGGCGGTGCCCGATCTGGAAGCGGCTGTCATCGCCGGCGTGGACGCGATCAAGATCACCAAGGTCGAAGGCGCCGAGCATCTGCGCCTGCTCGACGAGATGGTGACCAGACTGGAGATCGAGCGCGGATTGCCCATCGGCAATATCTGGTTTGTCGGCCTGATCGAGGCGCCCGGTCCTCTCTCTAGGGCTCACGAGATCGCGCGATCGATCCCGCGGCTGGCCGGCATTTCACTGGGTGCGGAAGATTATGCCACCGCCATCGGCGCCAAGCCGACGGAAGAAACCCTGTTGATGCCGAAGCAACAGGTCGTGCAGGCAGCCCGCGCCGCCGGCATCATGCCGCTCGGCACCATCGGCTCAGTCGCCGATTTCTCCGATCTGGAAGGATACACAAGGATCGTCAGGCGCTCTGCGGACTTTGGCTTCGTGGGCTCTGCCTGTATCCATCCGTCGCTGGTGCCGATCCTGAACGAGGGTTTCAGCCCCTCCGCCAAGGAGGTAGCGGACGCCGAGCGCGTCGTTGCGCTCAACAAGCAGGCGGCTGCCGAGGGCCGCGCATCCTTCGCCATCGACGGCAAGATGATTGATATTCCGATCGTGCAGCGCGCCGAAGCGCTGCTCGAACGCGCGCAAGCAATCGCCGCCCGCGCGCATCGCCCTCGTTGATTGTGCCACCCCAGCGCGGCGCGAAGCGCCGTCTCTGGGGGCCAAGGACATTCGATAGAGCGCGCGGCAGCCCTTACGCCACCGCCCTCACCTTGCTGATGAAGCCGTCGACCTCCGACGTCAGCGAGGTCGACTGGCTCGACAGGTTGGCGGCGGCCTTCAACACGCCGGAAGCGGCGCGGCCGGTCTCGTTCGCCGCTGACGACACGGTTGCGATGTTGCGGGTGACGGTCGAGGTCGCTTCCGCCGTGTGCTGCACGGTGTTTGCGATCTCGGCGGTGGCCTTGTTCTGCTCCTCGATGGCGGCGGCGATGACGCGGTTGATGCTCGAGACCTCCTCGATGGTCTTGACGATGCCGTCGATCGCCGAGACCGCCTTCTGCGTCGCCCCCTGGATCTCCGTGATCTGGGCGCTGATCTCTTCGGTCGCCTTCGCCGTCTGGGAGGCCAGGTTCTTCACCTCGCTCGCCACCACCGCAAAACCTCTACCGGACTCGCCGGCTCGGGCTGCCTCGATCGTCGCGTTCAGCGCCAGCAGGTTGGTCTGGCCGGCGATCGAGGTGATGAGGCCGATGACCTCGCCGATGCGATCGGCGCCGTCGGCAAGCGCGCGCATGGTGCTGTCGGTTTCCTTGACGGTGACAACCGCCTGCTCGGTGGCGCGCGTCGCCTGCTCGACCTGACGGTTGATCTCGCGGATCGAGGCGTTGAGCTCCTCCGCCGCAGCCGCCACGGTCTGCACGCCGCCGCCGACCTGGTCGGCGAGCGTCGAGGCCGAGCCGGCCTGGGTCTGGGCCTCGGCTGCCGTGCCCGACATCGAGCGCGCGGTCGTCTCCAGCTCGCCCGAGGCGCTCGACAACGTCTGTACCATCTGGCCGATGCGGCTCTCGAATTGCCGCACGAGGCTGGACAATTCGGATGCACGCTTCTCCTTGTCGACGCGCTCGGCGGCCTGGTCGCCGGACAGGCGCTCGGCGTTGATCATGGCTTCCTTGAACACCTGGAGCGCCGCGGCCATGCGGCCGATCTCGTCATTGCGGCCGAGGCCCGGCACCTCGCCGGCGAAATCATGCGCCGCGAAACGGGTCATGACACCGGTGATCGCGGTCAGCGGCCGGGTGACGCGGTTGCGCATCAGCGTCAGCCCGCCGATGGTCAGCGCCAGCGAGGCCGGCACCAGCAGGCCGAACAGGATCAGGCTGACGCGGGCGCGCGAGGCGCCGTCTTCGGCCCGCGAGATCATGTTGGCGAGCGCGGTTTGCGTGACGATGACAACATTGTTGGCGCCGACAAGCTGACGATCGCGGTAGTCGATGCCTGCGACGCCGGCGGGCTCGCCGGCGAGCAGCTTGGTCGCAATGGCATTGCGTTCGTCGCTGAGCGCGCCGGAGATTTCCGGCTCGGCGTTACGGATCGCCTGCAACAGCTCGGGCGAGGCCACATTCGGGCTGAGATCGCGCACGACCACCCAGGACTGCTGGATGCGGCCGCGCAGATCGGCGAAGGTTACGCCATCGGCGGCGGTCCAGGTCTTGTTGGCGAGGATCGAGGAGAACTGGACGAGAATGGTCTGACCTGCGTTGGCGCGGGCCTGCCAGGAGGCCTGCTTGGCGATCAAGAGGCGATCGACCACGGGATCGATCAGCGTCATCGCGTTGTCGACATGGGCGGTGACGTCGCCGATCGCATCCATATAGGCGTCGCTGATCTTGGCCCAGCTCGGTTGCAGGTTCGCGTCGCGCGCCGCCTTCTCCTGCTTCAGCGCAGTGACCGCGCGCGGCCGCAGCTCCTCGAGCTGCGCCCAGATGCCGCGGAGCTTGTCGAGCTTTTCGGCAAGACCGGGCGCTTCAGCAGAGGCGAGGCTCTGCAAGGCCTGCGCGTAATTCTTCTGCACCGTGGCTCGCTGGTCGGCGAGACTGCTCATGACGCTGTCGGGCGCGGGGGCAGCCGACGCCAGATAGCTCAGCGTGTCACCGCGCTCCAGGCGGAAAATCACGAGCGTATTGGTCAGGTCGCGGCTGGCGACCGCGAGCGAGACGATGCGGTTGCTGTCCGAGTAGCGGGTGACCGCGAGCTTCAGCGCATAGGCGCAGATGACGACGAGGACGAGACCGAGAGATCCAACCACCGCCCCGAGGATGCGGGCGACCGAACGCTGCTTTTGCATCGACTGATCCATATTGCCGCCAAGACGCGGTTCGCGGGCAATCTACGGAGCGAACGATGAGATTTGGTTTAAGATTGAACGGCTTTGGCTACCAATCTCTTCCGGGAAAATACGGAAACCGGTAGTTCGATACTCCCCTCAGACCCGTGCGTCCGAGGGTGCCCGCTGCTTGAGCAGCCGGGCGCAGACGAGACCAAGCGCCACCATGATCGCGGCGCTCGTGAGCAGGGTCGAGACCTTGCCACCGTGCTGGAGGCCAAGCCCATAGGCGATCGGGCCAACGGTCTGCCCCATGAAGAAGAAGAACGAATGCAGCGACATCGCCGTCGCCCGCGCCCCGATCGACAGCTCGCTGGCAAACACCTGCAGGCAGCCGTGGATCATGTAGAACCCCCAGCCCATCGCCAGCATGCTGGCGAATTGCAGCTTCCATGCGGGACCGAAGGCGAGCACGCCGAGCTGCAGTCCGACGAGGCCCGCGCCCGCAATCATCATGCCCCTGACGCCGAGCCACGGCAGGAAGCGTGAGACCGTGAAAGTGTAGAACAGTCCGCCGATCGCAAAGCCCGCGATCACGATGCCCGCGATCGACGGCGACTTCTCGCCGAGATCGAACAGCAGCGCGGCGATGAACGGAAACAGGCCGAATACGCAGCAGCCCTCGACGAAGACCGCCGAGTAGCAGTAGCGCGTGTTGGGGTTGGCGAAGATGGTCCGGTAGCCCTGCCGCAAGGCCTTCATATCCGTCTTCGGCGGCGCCGTCAGCGCGGCACCGCGAAAGCCCGCGGCCACCGCAACGGCCGCGATCAGGCCGAGCGCGCCGAGCATCATGAGCACACCGCGCCAGCCGATGAGTTCACCGATGATGCCGGAGGCGGTCGCACCGAGCAGATTGCCGGTCATCGAACCTGCAAGCGTGCGGCCGATCGCGACCTGCCGCTTGGCGGGTGCAACGAGGTCGGCGGTCAGGCCGAGGGYGACCGGAAACACGCCACCGGAGGCGATCCCGGCGAGGATGCGGCTCGCGAACAGGCCCGAGAAGGTGGTCGCGACCGCGCCAAGAATGCAGGAGACGCCAAGCAGCGCCAGGCACAGCGTCATCAACCGCGCCTTGCCGAACAGATCGGCAGCCGCTCCGATCACCGGCTGAACCAGCGCGTAGATCAAGGCGTAGCCGGCCGCGATGCTGGCGGCCGTCGTGATACTGATCGAAAAATCTTCCGCGACATGCGGCAGGACGGGATCGAGCGCGCGCGTGGATAACGCCGCCGAGAAGCTAGCGAGCGCGATGATATTGATCGCGGGCGGAAACTTCTGGTCGGACGACGGCCCGGTCRCAGGCGGGGACATCAGCGCGTTGTGCTTTTCGTCACCGCGTCGAATGCCATCAGCGTGCGGATCAGCCCTTCGAACTCGCGCAGCGGCACCATGTTGGGCCCGTCCGATGGCGCGCGATCAGGGTCGGGATGGGTCTCGATGAAGACGCCGGCAACGCCGACCGCGACGGCTGCACGGGCCAGCACCGGCACGAATTCACGCTCGCCGCCCGAGGACGTCCCCTTCCCGCCCGGCTGCTGCACTGAATGGGTGGCGTCGAAGATCACGGGCGCGCCGGTGGTGCGCGCCAGGATCGGCAGCGCGCGCATGTCGGAGACCAGTGTGTTGTAGCCGAACGAGGCGCCGCGCTCGGTGACGAGCACGTTGGGATTGCTTGCGGTCGTGATCTTGGTCACGACATTGGCCATGTCCCAGGGCGCGAGGAATTGCCCCTTCTTGACGTTGACGACCTTGCCCGTCGCGGCAGCCGCCAGCAGCAGATCGGTCTGCCGGCACAGGAAGGCCGGGATCTGGAGGATGTCCACGGCTTGCGCCACCTCGGCGCACTGCGCGGCGTCATGCACGTCGGTCAGGACCGGCAAGCCGAGAGAGGCGCGTATCTCGGCGAAGATCGGCAGCGACTGTGCGAGCCCGAGACCGCGTGCCGCCGACGCGCTGGTGCGGTTGGCCTTGTCGAACGAGGTCTTGTAGACGAGCCCGATCTTCAGCCGCGCGGCGATCTCCCTCAGCGCAGAGGCCACCTCCAGCGCATGCTGGCGGCTTTCGAGCTGGCACGGCCCGGCAATGATCGAGATCGGCAGATCGTTGCCGAACCTGACTGTGCCAATGGTGACGACCGGCGCCGCTGAATTCGAAGAGCTCAAGGCCAATGTCCCTCGTTTCGGCGCGACCATAGCCGCCATCAGGGTCGGATCAACCCCATTCGCCCCGGGCCACCCGAATATCAGGGTTGCGCCGGGGTTCCGTGCGAGGCCCTTGCGCCGGCGGCCCCTTACTTCACCGCCGAGAAGGCGGTCGGCGTCAGGAGCTGGCTGACGATGTTGCCGACGATCTGGCCGTCCGCTTCGCTCTCGGCACGCGCCTTCATCCAGTCCGGGTCGGTCATGAACTTGCCCCACTTCGCTTCGCGGTCGGCGAGCGAATCCCACGCCAGGAAATAGGTCAGCTCCTGGTTGGATTCGCCGATCAGCGTGGTGAAGAACCCGGCCTGCTTGATGCCGTGCTTCTCCCAGAGCTTCAGCGTGACCGTCTCGAACCGCTTCAGGAGCGCCGGCAGGCGGCCGGGCACGCAACGGTAGATGCGCATTTCATAGATCATTCTGGTTCCTCCCTGATGACGTCGGGGGTTATAACGGCTGGCCGTGACGGTGTCTTCGGCCCCGCCCGATACCGCCCGCGGCGTCTGGCGCATGGCTTGCCGGCCCCGATCGCACCCGGTTCCCGTAATGCTGCCGCAATGATACTGCCGCTACAACGCTTCGGTTGAGGCTCAGGTGCGGATCATGCGGATTTTGCTCGTCGAGGATGAAGCGGAGATGGCCGGGGCGCTGGCCTCGGCGCTCAAGCGGTACGACATGATCGTCGATCACGTGCCAACGCTTGCCGAGGCCGAAGAGGCCATTTCCGCCGACGTGCACGCCGCCGTGCTGCTCGATCGCCAGCTGCCCGACGGCGACGGTCTTGCCCTGATTCCGAAACTGAGAGCGCGCGCCGACGGTGTGCCGATCATCGTGTTGACGGCACGCGGCGAGCTCGCCGATCGCGTCGCCGGGCTCGACAGCGGGGCGGATGATTATCTGGCAAAACCATTCGCGGTGGAGGAATTGCTGGCGCGCCTGCGCGCGGTGTTGCGCCGGCCCGCCGGGGTTCAGCCCGACATCATTCGCGCCGGCCGCCTCGCCTTCGACTTCGGCCATCGCGAGGCGAGCGTCGACGGGGCTCCGCTCGAACTGCCTCGGCGGGAGCTCCTCGTGCTGGAAGCCCTGGTCCGCCGTATGGGCCGGACCGTGCTGCGATCGGCGCTGGAGGAAGCGGTCTACAGTTTCGACGACGAGATCCAGTCGAACGCACTCGATACGCATGTCTCGCGACTGCGCCGCAAGCTTGCCGAAGCCGACGCGTACGTGGAGATCCACGGCATCCGCGGCGTCGGCTATCTTCTGAAGAAACTGCCGTGAGCAGGCACGCCGACCCATATTGCCTGCGCTCTCGGCTGAGCTGGCGCCTGCTTTCGCTCCAGGCCGCGCTGTTCGTCGCTTTGGTCGTCGTCATCATCGGCGCGCTGTGCGCTACAGGCTTCGTGCTGGTCCAACGGGACGAAGACCGCGTGATCGACGTCGTGCAGAGCGCGCTCGCGCGCGACGCAGCCGGCGGCCTGACGCTGCGGCCGACGGCGGAGCTGAAAGCCTTGCGCGAGGAGACCCCCGACCTCTGGTTGCTGGTTCGCGACAGACAGGGGAATTCGCTCAGTGAAGGCTCCGTGCCGGCCGAATTCGCCGGGATCGGCGGCGCCCTCGACCAGATCAGCCAGGCGCGGCTCGGCTGGCAGCTCTTCGAGGACGATCCACGCAAGCCGGCGGCGCGGTTGAAACGCATCGACACGGCCGCCGGCAACGTGCAGGTCATCACGGCGACGCAGGGGAAGCTCAGCGGCGCCAAGGCGGTGTTCACGACGTCGCTCGTGTTGCTGGGCATCGCGCTCCCCGGCCTGCTGTTGATGGGGACCGCGACGTTCATCGCGACGCCGATGGTCGTGCAGCGCGCTTTCAGAGGATTGGACGCGACCGCAGACCAGGCCCGGCGGATCGATATCCATCAGCGCGGCGCGCGGCTGTCGGTGGAGCAGATTCCGCTCGAGGTGGTGCCGCTCGTGGCCGCGGTCAATGACGCTCTCGCGCGGCTCGATCAGGGTTACGCCCGCCACAAACGCTTCGTTGCCGACGCCGCGCACGAGCTGCGCACGCCGATCGCGATCCTGAACACGCGGCTGGAATCGCTGCCGTCGGGACCGGACAAGACCCGCCTGATCGAGGATGCGGCGCGGCTCGCGACACTTGCCGAGCAATTGCTGGATATCCAGCGGCTCGACCGTTGCGGGCATCCATTCGTGTCGGTCGACCTGGTCTCCGTCGCGCAAGGCGTTGCCGCCGACCTCGCACCACTGGCGATCGCGGCTGGCTATGAGCTGTCCTTCGACGCACCGGCGGCGCGGATCGACGTACTCGGCGACGCGGCCGCGCTCGAACGCGCGCTGACCAACCTCGTGCAGAATGCCATCCAGCACGGCCCTCGCCGCGGCACGATCGTCATTCGCGTCAGCCGTCCCGCCAGCATCGAGGTCACCGACGAGGGCGCGGGCATTCCGGCCGATCAGCGCGAGCTGATCTTCGAGCCGTTCTACCGGCTCACGCCGCTCGATCGCGGCGCCGGCCTCGGCCTCAACATGGTGCACGAGATCATGCTCCTCCATGGCGGTCACGTTTCGGTCCTGGACGGACCGAACGGCGGTGCGTGCTTCAGGATGACGCTGCCGCCCCTGCAACAGGGCTGATTCAATTCGTCTCTGCGTCTCAAGCGCAATGCTGTCGCAATGCGCTCAGGCGACTCTTCGACCGCCTCACCTCTTATTTGCGAGGCGCAATCGAAATGCCGGAGTGCGCATGCCCAACGATTTCCTCTCATTCTTCCTGTCCTGGATGTCGGCCCCGCGGCGGGTCGGCGCGATCGCGCCTTCGGGCGCTGCCCTAGCCGATCTCATCACCCGCGAGATCACCGCAACGACCGGCCCGATCCTCGAGCTCGGCCCCGGCACCGGCGCTTTCACCTACAAGCTTCTGAAGCGCGGCGTGCGCCAGCAGGACCTCACGCTGATCGAATACGGTTCGGACTTCACCAAGCTCCTGCAAATCCGTTTTCCCGGCGCGCGCGTGTTGTGGATGGATGCAGGACGGCTCACGACGGAGCGGCTCTATGACGGCGCGCCGGTCGGCGCCGTGGTCAGCGGCCTGCCGCTGCTCAATATGTCGACGCGCAAGGTCGTCTCCATCATCGGCGGCGCGTTCCGTTACGTCCGCCCGGGAGGCGCGTTCTATCAGTTCACCTACGGGATGAGCTGCCCCGTGCCGCGGCCGGTGCTCGACCGGCTGGGCTTGCGGGCAAAGCTGGTGGATCGCGCCTTGCTGAACATGCCGCCGGCCGCCGTCTACAAGCTGACGCGACGGCCGCAGATGAAGATCGTCACGGAAACGCTTGCGCCTGATGCCTCAATGCCGGTCGCGCCGGCGCCGATGCACCTCGTGCGCGACTACACCGCCGCGCCCTGAGGCATCACACCAGCCGCGACTGCACCATCGCCGCCTGAATGAACGAGGCGAAGAGAGGATGAGGCTCAAAAGGCCGCGACTTCAGCTCGGGGTGGAACTGGACGCCGATGAACCAGGGATGATCCTCGTACTCGACGATCTCCGGCAGCACGCCGTCGGGCGATAGGCCGGAGAATTTCAGCCCATGCTGCTCGAGGCGGTCCTTGTAGGCGGTGTTGACCTCGTAGCGGTGGCGGTGGCGCTCGGAAATCTCGGTCGCGCCGCCATAGACCTGCGAGACGCGGCTGCCGCGATTGAGCGCCGCGGGATAGGCGCCGAGACGCATCGTGCCGCCGAGATCGCCGGCCTTGGAGCGCTTCTCGAGCTCGTTGCCGCGCAGCCATTCTGTCATCAGGCCGACCAGCGGCTCCTTGGTCGGGCCGAACTCGGTGGAGTTGGCGTCCTCGATGCCGACGAGGTTTCGTGCGGCTTCGATCACCGCCATCTGCATGCCGAAGCAGATGCCGAAATACGGCACGTCGCGCTCACGCGCGAACTGCGCCGCGCGGATCTTGCCTTCGGCGCCGCGCTGGCCGAAGCCGCCCGGCACCAGGATGCCGTTGACGTGTTCGAGGAACGGCGCGGGATCTTCCTTCTCGAAGATCTCGCTCTCGATCCAGTCGAGATTGACCTTCACCTTGTTGGCGATGCCGCCATGCGAGAGCGCCTCGATCAGCGACTTATACGCATCCTTCATGCCGGTATATTTGCCGACGATGGCGATGGTGACGTTGCCTTCGGGATTGCGGACGCGCTCGTTGATCTGCTGCCAGCTTCGCAGCTCCGGCGGAATCCGCGAGCCGATGCCGAAGGCGGCGAGCACTTCGTCGTCCAGGCCCGCATTGTGATAGGCCTCGGGCACGGCGTAGATGTTGTCGACGTCGCGCGCCTCGATCACGGCGCTTTCGCGCACGTTGCAGAACAGCCCGAGCTTGCGCCGCTCTTCCTTCGGGATCTCGCGGTCGGTGCGGCAGAGCAGGATGTCCGGCTGGATGCCGATCGAGCGCAGCTCCTTCACCGAGTGCTGCGTCGGCTTGGTCTTCAGCTCGCCCGCACTCGGGATGTAAGGCAGCAGCGTCAGATGGATGTAGACGGCATGATCGCGCGGCAGCTCGTTCTTGAGCTGACGAATCGCCTCGAAGAAAGGCAGACCCTCGATGTCGCCGACGGTGCCGCCGATCTCGACCAGCACGAAGTCGTAATCGTCATTGCCGGAGAGGACGAATTCCTTGATGGCGTTGGTGACGTGCGGAACCACCTGGATCGTCGCACCGAGATAATCGCCGCGCCGCTCCTTGGAGATGATGTCCTGGTAGATGCGCCCAGTGGTGATGTTGTCCTGCTTGGTCGCAGGCCGGCCGGTGAAGCGCTCGTAGTGACCGAGATCGAGATCGGTCTCCGCGCCGTCATCGGTCACGAACACTTCGCCGTGCTGATACGGCGACATCGTTCCGGGATCGAGGTTGAGATAGGGGTCGAGCTTGCGGAGGCGGACCTTGTAGCCCCGGGCTTGCAACAGGGCACCCAGTGCCGCTGAAGCCAGACCCTTGCCGAGCGAAGAGACCACGCCGCCGGTGATGAATATGTACCGCGCCATGGGACTTAACCTCTAATCCCTCGAATTCGATTCGCCAAAGCGATTCGTATTCCGCCCCAAATAATTTGCGGGCCTGTGGGTGAGCCAAAACTAAGAGTGGTGACAGAGCCTTGATGGGGATTTTTGATGCAGGACGGTAGAAGCCGCCCTGCATGGCCCCCCTGCTTTATTGCGAGCGCGGCACCTGCGGGCCGGCTGGCGCCTGGTTCTGCTGCTGTTCGTCGGCCTTCTTCAGCGAATCCAGGATGCCGCCCGAGGTCGGCGGCGCGATCGGGGCGCCTCCGGCCGGCTGGGTCTGGGACGCCGGCGCGCCGATGATCGACGAAGGCGCCCGGTTGTAGCCGGCATGCCAGGACAGGAACAGGCTGGTGAGGAAGAAGCCCCCAGCCAGGATCGCGGTGGTCCGCGTCAAAAGGTTCGCGGTGCCGCGGCTGGACATGAAGCCCGCGCCCCCGCCCATGCCGAGGCCGCCGCCTTCCGACTTCTGGAGCAGGACGGCGCCGATCATGACGGCGACGATCATGAGGTGAATGACGATGACAACAGTCTGCATAGTGTCCTTCCGTCACAAGCCGACAGCGCCGAGACGGCGGCCGATCGCGCTTCGCGGGTTTTCCTGAAGTTGCGCGGTGTTACACGATCAGAAGAGGCATTGCCACCCCCCGATCGGCCACGGCCGCGCTTTGAGATTAGCTAGGGGCAGCCCTTCGCAATCGCAAGGAAATCGGCCGCCTTCAGGCTGGCGCCGCCGACCAGCGCGCCGTTGACGTTTTTCATGGACATCAGCTCGGCCGCGTTCGACGGCTTGACCGAGCCGCCATAGAGGATCCGCATCCTGGCCCCGTCCGCCCTGAACCGGGAGGTCAGGAGTTCCCGGATAAAGCCATGAATCTGCTCGACATCCTGGGCCGTCGGGGTCAGGCCGGTGCCGATCGCCCAGACCGGCTCATAGGCCACGACCAAGTTGGCGGCGGTCGAGCCGTCCGGCAGCGAGCCGCCGAGCTGGCCGCGCAGGATGTCCAGTGTCTGGCCGGCATCGCGCTGGCCTTGCGTCTCACCGATGCAGACGATCGCGGTGACGCCGGCGCGCCAGGCGGCCTCGGCCTTCTGCCGGATCAGGGCATCGCCCTCGCCGTGGTCGGCGCGACGCTCGGAATGGCCGACGATGATGGCGGTCGCACCGGCATCGGCCAGCATTTCGGCAGCGATATCGCCGGTATTGGCGCCGGAGGCCTTGGGGTGGCAATCCTGCGCCCCCACCGCGACCTTGCTGCCGCGCGCCTTGTCGGCGAAGGCCGCGATCAGGGTCGCGGGCGGGCAGACCAGCAGGTCGGCCTTGGCGGCCACCTCTGCCGCGCCTTTGAGCATGGCGTCGAATTCGGCAGCCGAGCCCTTGAGGCCGTTCATTTTCCAATTGCCGGCGATCAGCGGTCGGATGGCGTCGGTCATGTCAATTTCCAGCAAAATGAGGTTTGTGCATGCGCTAGCAGAGCTGTCGCGGCAGTTCCAGAGAGCTAAGGCTTTTAACCGCAGCGTCGAGGGACCGCGTGGCCCGAGGTTGCGGGGGGAAAGCCGCCACTTTATGATGATTGATCAATTTGGTGACGCGCTTTTGCGGAATCTGCATTAAGACGCGCTCCCGTTCCCCTCCTGCCAAACAAGTTGGACCAAATGCTTCGAGGAATGCGCAAGGCCTCATCAAACTGGCTCGGCAAGTCCATTATGGCCGTGGTGATGGGCGTGTTGATCATCAGTTTCGGCGTTTGGGGCATCGCCGATATCTTCAAAGGCTTCGGGCAGTCGACGGTGGCCAAGGTCGGCAGCACCGAGATTTCGTTGAACGAGTTCCGGCAGACCTATACCGACCGGCTGCAACAGATCAGCCGCCAGTTCGGCCGCCCGCTGACGCCTGACCAGGCGCGTGCCTTCGGCCTCGACCGCCAGGTGCTTCAGCAGACGATCGCGGAAGCCGCCCTCGACGAAGAAGCCCGCCGGCTCGGGCTCGGCCAGTCCGACGAACAGATCCGCCAGGTCATCATGAACGACCCCAACTTCAAGGGCGTCGGCGGCAGCTTCGATCCGAACCGCTTCCAGGCCGTGATCCGCAATTTCGGCTATACCGAGCAGCGCTACGTCTCCGAGCAGCGCAAGGTGTCACTGCGCCGGCAGATCACCGGCACGATCGGTGCCGGCCTCGAACCGCCGAAGGCCATGATCGACGTACTGACGCGCTTCCAGAACGAGCAGCGAGCGATCGAATTCGTCAGGCTCGACGCCGCGCAGGCTGGCACCATCGACGCTCCCTCGCCCGAAGCCCTCGCCGCCTATTTCGAGGATCACAAGGTCCAGTTCCGCGCGCCCGAATATCGCAAGATTTCCTTCGTCGTGGTCTCGCCGGAAGAGATCGGCAAATGGAGCGAGGTCTCCGACGAGGACGCCAAGAAGGTGTTCGACCAGCGCAAGGACCGGCTCGGCACGCCGGAGAAGCGCCAGATCCATCAGATCGTATTCCCCAACGTCGCCGAGGCGCAGGCCGCACGCGAGCGCCTCGCCGGCGGAATGTCGTTCGAGGACCTCGGCAAGGAGCGCGGGCTGAGCAGCTCCGATGTCGACCTCGGGCTCGTGACCAAATCGTCGCTCGACCCCGCGGTCGGCGATGCCGCCTTCGCGCTTCCCGCGGGCGAGATCAGCCAGCCGATCCAGGGCCGTCTCGGCACGTCCATCGTCAAGGTCGACAAGATCGAGCCGGGCAGTGAAGCGAACTACGCCAGCCTTGTCGGCGACATCAAGCGCGAGATCGCCACCGAGCGCGCCCGCGTCAAGGTCAACGATCTCCGCGACAAGATGGAAGACGAGCGCGGCGGCGGCGCCAGCGTGATCGATGCGGCGCAGAAGCTCGGCCTCACGGCCGTGACCATCGACGCCGTCGACCGCTCCGGCCGTACCCCGAACGGCCAGCCCGTCACCAGCATCCCGCAGGGCCTCGACGTGGTGTCGCAGGCCTTCAACACCGATGTCGGCGTCGACAACGACGCGATCTCGTTCAAGGGCGGCTATGTCTGGTACGACGTGCTCGCCATCACGCCCTCGCGCGACCGCAATCTCGACGAGGTCCGCGACCAGGTCGAGGCGCGCTGGCGCCAGGACCAGATCGCCGCCAAGCTGAAGACCAAGGCGACCGAGATGGTGCAGAAGCTCGAACAGGGCGGCAAGCTCGCTGACGAGGCCGCCGCGATCAACGCCAAGGTCGAGACCGCCTCCGGCTTCAAGCGCGACGACTCGCCCGCCGGCGTGCCCGCCAACGTCGTTGCGGCCGCCTTCCGCACCGCCAAGGACGGGGTCGGACAGACCGCCGTGAGCGGCGGCAGCGAGGTAATCGTCTTCCGCGTCACCGACATCGTCGAACCCGCGGTCGACGCCGCGTCCGACGCGGTGAAGAAGCTGAAGGACAGCCTCGACCGCGCGCTGACCGACGAGCAGGTCGCCTCCTACGTCAACAAGCTTGAAACCGACATCGGGACCACCATTAATCAGGCCGCCTTCGCGCAGGTGACCGGCGCGAACCAGTGAGTTGAAAGCACGCGATGGACGACCTGAAATCGATCATTGGAAAAGTGGCGACCGGCGCCAGCCTGTCGCGTGACGAAGCGGCTTCCGCCTTCGACGCCATGATGTCCGGCGAGGCCACGCCCTCGCAGATGGGTGGCCTGCTGATGGCGCTGCGGGTGCGCGGCGAGACCGTGGACGAAATCACCGGCGCGGTCTCGGCGATGCGCTCCAAGATGCTCACGGTCGACGCGCCCGCGGACGCCGTCGACATTGTCGGCACCGGTGGTGACGGCTCCGGCTCGGTCAACGTCTCGACCTGCGCATCCTTCATCGTCTCGGGCACCGGCCTGCCGGTGGCCAAGCACGGCAACCGTGCGCTGTCGTCGCGCTCGGGCGCCGCCGACGTGCTGGCGTCGCTCGGCGTGAAGATCGACCTCAGGCCCGAGCAGGTCGGCCGCTGTGTGCGCGAATGCGGCATCGGCTTCATGTTCGCCCCTGCCCACCATCCGGCGATGAAGAACGTCGGCCCGACCCGGGTCGAGCTTGCGACACGCACGATCTTCAATCTGCTCGGCCCCTTGTCGAACCCGGCCGGCGTCAAGCGCCAGATGGTCGGCGTGTTCTCGCGGCAATGGGTGCAGCCGCTTGCGCAGGTGCTGAAAAACCTCGGCTCGGAATCCGCCTGGGTGGTGCATGGCTCCGACGGTCTCGACGAGATCACCCTCACCGGCCCGACCTTCGTCTCCGCGCTCCACAATGGCGAGATCCGGAATTTCGAGGTGACGCCGGAGGACGCCGGCCTGCCGCGCTGCGATCCCGGTGCGCTCAGGGGCGGCGACGCCGACGCCAATGCGATCGCCTTGCAAAGCGTGCTCGACGGCAAGCCGAGCCCCTATCGTGACGTCGCGCTGATCAACGCCGCCGCCGCGCTGGTCGTGGCCGGCCGCGCCAAGGACCTCAAGGAGGGCGTTGCGATCGGCGCGAAGTCGCTCGACAGCGGCGCGGCGAGCGCGCGGCTGAAGCATCTGATCGCGGTCTCGAACGGCTGAGCCTGACATGTCGGACATCCTGACCAAGATCGAAGCCTACAAGCGCGAAGAGATCGCAGCCGCCAAGCGCGCGCAGCCGCTCTCGGAAGTCGAGGCCAAGGCCAAGGCGCAGGGAGCCCCACGCGGCTTCGTCCGCGCGATCAAGGCCAAGCACGCCAATGGCGACTACGCGCTGATTGCCGAGGTCAAGAAGGCCTCGCCGTCGAAGGGGCTGATCCGTGCCGATTTCGATCCGCCGCTGCTCGCCAAGGCCTATGAGGCCGGCGGTGCGGCCTGTCTGTCGGTCCTGACCGACACACCCTCGTTCCAGGGCCATCTCGACTTCATGGTGGCGGCGCGCGCGGCGACGTCGCTCCCGGTGCTGCGCAAGGATTTCATGTTCGACACCTATCAGGTGATTGAGGCGCGCGCGCACGGCGCCGACTGCATCCTGATCATCATGGCCGCGCTCGACGATGCCACAGCCAAAGATCTCGAGGACGCCGCCCTCACCTACGGCATGGACGTACTGATCGAAATCCACGACCGCGCCGAGCTCGACCGCGCGCTGAAGCTGCGTTCGCCGATGATCGGCGTCAACAACCGCAATTTGCGCACCTTTGAGACCACGCTCGCGACCAGCGAGACGCTGGCGCCGCTGATCCCTGCGGAACGGCTGATGGTGGGCGAGAGTGGCATCTTCACGCCCGCCGATCTCGCCCGGCTTGAGCGCGTCGGCATGTCGACCTTCCTGGTCGGCGAGAGCCTGATGCGCCAGGCCGACGTGACCGCCGCCACGCGCACGCTGCTCGCGCGCGAGAACGCGCCGCGCGCGACGGGTACGCGCTGACATGGCGCGCAAGCCCGCCAAGGCCAGGCAATCCAAAGCGAAAGCCGGCCCTGCCCTCACCCATATTGGCGCCTCCGGCGAGGCGCGGATGGTGGACGTGTCGGACAAGCCCGCGACCGAGCGGCTCGCGGTCGCCGAAGGCCACGTCATCATGACCAAGGCGACCCTTGATCTCATCGTCTCGGGCAACGCCAAGAAAGGCGACGTGCTCGGCACCGCGCGCATCGCCGGCATCATGGCCGCCAAACGCACCTCGGAGCTGATCCCGCTGTGTCATCCCCTCGCGCTGTCGAAGGTCACGGTCGACATCGAGCCCGACCCGAAACTGCCAGGCTGCCTCGTCCGCGCCAGCGTGAAGGTGACGGGCCCGACCGGCGTCGAGATGGAGGCGCTCACGGCGGTGTCGGTCGCCTGCCTCACCATCTACGACATGATCAAGGCGGTCGAACGCGGCGTGCGCATCGAGGGCATCCATCTGGTCGAGAAGCTCGGCGGCAAGTCGGGCCACTACCGCGCCTGAGCGCCGCGTGATCTATTTCGCCTCGCGCTGCCGCTCGCGATAGGCGCGCGTCTTCATCCGGTTGCCGCACAGCGTCGACATGCACCACCGCCGCGTCGATGGTTTCGAGCGGTCGAAGAACACCCGGCGGCATTCTTCCGACGCACACATCTTCAGCCGGTCCAGCGTTCCCACAAGCGTCGCGTCATGGAGCTCGATCGCGATGGCCGACAGGCCTGCGAGCGCATCCTCGCGCGCTGCCGACAGCATCGCGCCACGGCCTGCGCGCGCCTCCACCCGCAACGGAAGCGGCGCGAGCGCCTCGTTGAGCGTGCCGAGAACGCTCCTGTTCCGGGACCGCTCGGCGGGCTCGCATTGCAGATAGGCGCGCAAGGCGCCGCGCAGTCGTAGCGCGGTCTCAAACATCGCGGGCGTGACACGCCCGCCCTCGGCGCCAAGGCCGCGTTCCCGCATCCAGTCCGCAAGTTCCTTCGGCCCGCCGAGCTCATCGCTCTCCGGGTGCTCCACGCCGAAATGCATGAAGTGGCGAACATCGAGCGTGTTGGCGAAATCGTAGACGTTCGCCAGCGTGTCGGGAACCTGGAATTTGCGCGACTCTTTCGACATCGGAACACCAAAGATTGGAACACCAGTAAAACAGATTTACTGGTTGACAGCAAGCGACACCTGTATCCTAATTATACTGGTGTCGAATCCTTCGGGATCGAGCGCCCATTGCGATCACCAGAACGGAGACCCCGAGCCGATGGCCGATGCCCTGCACTATCTCGAACTCACCGCGCTCGCAGCGCGCCTCAGGGCGCGCGACATCTCCGCGCTGGACGTGACGCGCGCGCAACTCGACCGTATCGACGCCATGGACCGGGATCTCGGCAGCTACGTTCATGTGATGGCGGAAACCGCCATCGCAGAGGCAAAAGCCGCGGACGCCGAAATCGCACAGGGCCGGTATCGCGGACCGCTGCATGGCGTGCCGATTGCGCTCAAGGACCTGTTCTGGACCAAGGGCATTCCGACGGCGGCCGGCACCATGCTTCATCGCGACTTTCGTCCCCACGAAGACGCAACCGTCGTGCGCCGGCTCAAGGACGCAGGCGCCGTGATACTCGGCAAGCTGCAACTCACCGAGGGCGCCTATTCCGATCACCATCCATTGGTGACGCCGCCGAAGAATCCGTGGAATGCGAGTTACTGGCCGGGCATTTCGTCCAGTGGCTCGGCGGTCRCAACCGCTGCCGGGCTTTGCTTCGGCTCGCTCGGCTCCGACACCGGCGGTTCGATCCGCTGGCCCTGCGCCGCCAACGGGCTGACCGGATTGAAGCCGAGCTGGGGTCGCGTCAGCCGACACGGCGCCTTCGAGCTGGCCGCGACGCTCGACCATGTCGGACCGATCGGCCGCAGCGCGGCCGATGCGGGCGCGCTGCTCGGCGTCATTGCCGGACACGACCCCAACGACCCCACCTCGGTGTTCAATCCGGTGCCCGACTATCTGGCCGCGGCCGCACAGGACGTGCGGGGCTTGCGGATCGGCGTCGATGCCGCCTGGAACAGCGACGACGTGGACGTTACGACACAGCACGTGCTGGCAGACGCCATCGACGCGTTCCGCGCGCTAGGCGCCGACATCGTCGATGTCAGATTTCCTGACGTAGTGCAGGCGATTGCCGACTGGACACCGAATTGTGCGGTGGAGGCTGCGGTCGCGCACGAGACGACCTATCCTGCCCGCAAGAACGAGTACGGCCCGATGCTCGCCTCGCTGATCGAGGCCGGCCGCGCGCTGTCCGCTCTCGATTATCAGAAGATCCTGCTGCGGCGGCTGGCGCTGCGCGGCCGCGTCACCGCGCTGTTCGAGACCATTGACCTGCTGCTGATCCCGGTACACCCGTTCCCGCCGGTGACGCTCGCCATGATCCAGACGCTCGGCGAGCAGCCGGATCTGATCGCGAAGCTGCAGCGCTACACCTGTCCGTTCGACATGACCGGTCATCCCACGATCACGCTACCGGGTGGTGCATCGGCAGACGGACTGCCGATCGCGTTCCAGCTCGTCGCCGCTCATCTCGGCGAGGCCATGCTCGTGCGCGCCGGCGCGGCGTTCCAGCGTGCCACGTCCTGGCACCGTCGCCATCCTTCCCTCACCTCGCGGAGGCAGCATTGACCATTCAATCCACGCTCGCTCAGCGAGGCATTTTCCATGGCTGGTTCGTCGTCGCGGCGGCATTTGCCGTCATGTTTGTCGGCTTCGGCTCCGCCTACACGTTCAGCGCATTTCTGGAGCCGCTCCAGCGCGATTTCGGCGCCTCGCGCGGTTCAATCTCGCTCGTGTTTTCGATTGCGGGCTTTCTGTACTTCGCGCTCGGACTCGTCAGCGGTCCCCTCGCCGACCGGTTCGGCTCGCGTCCGCTGGCCATAGCCGGCATGATACTGATCGCGGTCGGACTTGCGGCCGCGAGCGCGGCACGTTCCCTTGTCGAGGTCTATCTCGCCTACGGGCTGGGCGTCGGCCTCGGCCTCGGCTGCGCCTATGTTCCCGCGATCGGCGCGGTGCAGCGCTGGTTCGTCAAGCGCCGCGGCTTCGCCTCCGGGCTCGCGGTGAGCGGCATCGGGCTCGGTACGCTGGCGATGCCGCCGCTCGCCTCATTGTTGATCGCATCGGTGGGCTGGCGCGGCGCCTATCTGGTGCTGGGCGCGATCGCGCTGGTGCTGGGCGGCGGAGCGTCGCTGCTGATCGAGAACGATCCGAAGCACCGCGGCCTCGGACCCGACGGTGATCCGCCTCGCGAGGCCGCGGGCGCAAGCAATGCCGGCGGCGCTTCGGTGCGCGAGGCCGTCCGGTCGACGCGGTTCATCGCCCTCTACGCATCGTGTCTGGTCTGCTCGTTCGGCGCCTTCGTCCCGTTCGTCCATCTCGTGCCTTACGCGCGCGACCACGGGGTCGCGGCGTCTTCTGCGGTGCTGCTGCTCGGCGTGATCGGGGCCGGCAGCACCGCTGGCCGCTTCTTTCTCGGCGCGCTCGCCGACCGGATGGGCCGCGATCGCTCGCTCATCATGGTCCTGGTCGGAATGGCGTTCGCGATGGCGATCTGGGCCATCGCCGCCGATGTCTGGACCCTCGCCGCTTTTGCCTTCGTCTACGGCGTGTTCTACGGCGGCTGGGTCGCGGTGCTGCCCGCGGTGGTCATGGACTATTTTGGCGGACGCAACGTCAGCGGAATCATCGGTATTCTCTACACCAGCGTGGCGTTCGGCACGCTGGTTGGTCCGAGTGCGGCCGGCTTCGCCTATGACGTCAACCACAGCTATACGTTGCCGATCCTGATCAGCGCCGCCGCGAACGTCGTCGCGGCGCTGATCGTGGCGGCGATACTGGCGCGCAGCGGAGCCCACGCGATCAGCGCAGCGAAGAGCTGATCGACCCGAATTTGGCGTTAAGCTTGGAGCCCATGCCGTTCACGACGGAAATGATGGCCAGCGCGATGCCGGCGGCAATCAGGCCGTATTCGATCGCGGTCGCACCACGCTCGTCGGCCAGGAAGTTCTTCAAGGTGTTTGTCATCGTTCGTGTCCTCTCTGTGTCGTCGGCAGGCATGTTCGCAAATCACGTGCCAATGCCGACTCGAGGATCGCCAACATCTTAGATGGTTAAGCCTTGGTTGACCGTGGCACGACCGGCAGGAATTGACCGGCATCGCGAGAGCTTGCGGCAATTCCTGCACGTCCTGCGTCGCGCGCATCGATTGCTTTTGTGCGCGGCCGTTCATGTCGCATTAACCGCGCTTCCTAACTTCGCCTCCATATCGTTTCCGTAAACCAATGGATGTTCTCGGGATCAAGAAGCGATCCTGACGTGTGCGCGGCAACGATCGACATGATGACGAAATACGGCAGTCGCCTCTTTGACCAGGTCTTCGTGCGCAGCGGACCGATCCGCTGGCTGGTCGTGGGCGGCACGTTGCTGATCGCGGCCATCGCCATTGGCTCGGTCCTGATGGCGCAGAATTTCCGAGAGCGCGCGCTGCGCAACAGCGGGCGCGAGCTGGAAAACACCGTCCTTCTGCTCGCTCATCATTTCGATCAGCAGTTGCAGGATTTCGCGGTCATCCAGAAGGATTTCGTCGACCACGTCCGCGCGACCGGCATCGCAAGCGCCGAGGACTATCGCAAGCGCCTCTCCGGCCAGGACGTCCACCGGATGCTGCGCTCGAAGATCGAGGCGCTGCCCTACATGGGCGGCGTCAACATCATCGATGCCGAAGGCAATCTCATCAACTCCTCGACGGCGTGGCCGGCCCCCAAAGTGAACGTCGCCGATCGCGCCTATTTTCGTACTTTCAAATACGATCCTTACTCGCCGAACGTGCTGATCGAGCCGGTGCACAGCCGCGTCTCCGGCGCCTGGACCATCCTGATCGTGCGCAAGATCGTGGGACCGAACGGCGAGTTCATGGGCGTGGTCGGACGCGGCATCGAACCGGCCAATTTCGAGAAGTTCTTCGCCTCCGTCGTGCTCGGCGAAGGCGCCACGATCTCGATGCTGCATCGCGACGGCACGCTGCTCGCTCGCTATCCCCATTCCAGCGAGCAGATGGGCAGGAATTTCAAGACCGGCCCGTTCGAGCAGCAGAGGATATTCGGGCTCGATCACTTCGCCGGCCGCATCATGAGCCCCGTCGACGGAGAAGACCGTCTGATCTCCTCGCGTGCCCTGCCCCACTTCCCAATCCTGATGATGGCCACCACGACGCGCGCGGCGGCGCTAACGGACTGGCGCGAGCAGATCGGCATCCTGATCTCGGTTGCGGGCGCCTCCGCGCTCGCCATCGCGGGCGTGCTGATCGCGATCGTGCGCAAGCTGCTGGAGCAGCACCGCGCCTCCCGCGAGCGGCTGACGCTGGAGAAGCAGCGCCTCGACCGCGCCGTCAACAACATGACGCAGGGCCTGCTGCTGTTCGATGCCGAGCGGCGGCTGGTGATCTGCAACCAGCGCTACATCGAGATGTACGGCCTGTCGGCCGAGGTGGTGAAGCCCGGCTCAAGCTTCCACGACATCATCGCCCACCGCAAGGCGACCGGCTCGTTCACTGGCGACATCGGCGACTATGTCGTCCGTGTGCTGCGCGACATCCATGTGCGTAACTCCATGGTGGTCGACACCTCCGACGGGCGCTCGATCCACATCCTCAACGAGCCGCTCGCGGACGGAGGCTGGGTGGCGACCCACGAAGACGTCACCGAGCGCCGGCGCATCGAAGAGCGCATCACCCACCTCGCCCATTACGACGCGCTGACCGACCTGCCCAACCGCACCATGTTCCACGAGCACCTGCGCGCGGAGCTCGCCGCCATCGCCGGTGGCGAAGAGATCGCGGTGCATTACATCGACATCGACGAGTTCAAGGGCGTCAACGACGCGCTCGGCCATCTCGTCGGCGACGAGCTGTTGAAATCGATCGCGACGAGCCTCAGCCGCTGCGAGGGTCCGCAGGACTTCGTGGCGCGGCTCGGCGGCGACGAATTCGCCATCGTACAGAGCGCGGTGACGTCGCTGGAGCAGGTCAACGAGCTCGTCGCGCGGGTCTTCCAGGCCATCCGCGCGCCGTTCGACTGCATGGGCCATCATCTCACCACGGACGCCAGTATCGGCATCGCGCTGGCGCCACGACACGGCACCGCGCTGGACCAGATCCTGAAGAACGCGGACATGGCGATGTATGCCGCCAAGGCCGCCGGACGCCGCACCTATCGCTTCTTCGAGCCGGAGATGGACGCCAAGGTCCAGGAGCGCCGGCAGCTCGAGATCGATCTGCGCCATGCCATCGCCCAAGGTGGGCTCGAAGGCGGGCTCGAGGTCTACTACCAGCCCTGTCTCGCCCTGAAGGACGACCGCATCACCGGCTGCGAGGCGCTGGTGCGCTGGCGCCATCCCGAGCGCGGCATGGTCTCGCCCGCCGAGTTCATCCCGATCGCCGAAGACACCGGCCTGATCAACGAGATCGGCGAATGGGTGCTGGCCACCGCCTGCCGCGATGCCGCCAACTGGCCCGACGACATCCGCCTCGCCGTCAACGTCTCGCCGGTGCAGTTCAAGAGCGGCACGCTGGCGCTGAAGATCATGGCGGCCCTTGCCGCCTCCAATTTGCCGGCGAGCCGGCTCGAGCTCGAGATCACCGAGGCCGTGCTGATCCGCGACGACGACACCGCGCTTGCGATCCTGCATCAGCTCCGCGCCATCGGCGTGCGGATCGCACTCGACGATTTCGGCACCGGCTACTCCTCGCTGAGCTATCTGCACCGCTTCCCGTTCGACAAGATCAAGATCGACCGCTGCTTCGTCAGCGACATCGCCGGTCCCGACGGCTCCGCCAGCATCGTGCAGGCCGTCGTTAACCTGGCTGCCGCCCGCCGCATGACCACAACGGCCGAGGGCGTCGAGACCGAGGAGCAGCAGCGCTTGCTCCGCGCGCTCGGCTGCTCCGAGATGCAGGGCTACCTGTTCAGTGCCGCAAAACCGGCCGGCAAGGTGCTGGAGCTGTTCGCGCTGCATCGCAGCCGCCTCGCCCAGCGCGGTGGCGAAGGAAGCCGGCGCCGCGAGGCCAGCTAGGGCGGTCTTCCCAACAATTGGAAGCGTCACCGCACGAATTCGCCCGGGAGCGGTCATCCGCTCCCGGGCGATATCTGAACGTCGTAAGGCTTAGTTCGGTACCGCCGCCTTCGGCGCAGGCTTGGCGGCGACCGCATTCGCGGTCACGCCGTGCAGGAAGTCGTAGGCCGCATGCAGGGCCTTGTCGTCCTTCTCTTCCGGCGGGACATAGGACTGCGATCCGGTCTGCTCGGTGCCGTCGGCGGCCTGCAGATGGCCGCGCATCTGGGACTCCGCCATGGTGTCCATCCGGCCCTTCAGCTCGGGCGGCACATCCTGGAGGATCTCGATGTCGGGCGCGATGCCCTGGGCCTGGATCGAGCGGCCCGACGGCGTGTAGTAGCGCGCCGTGGTCAGCGCCAGCGCGCCATTGCCGGCGCCGAGCGGAATGATGGTCTGCACCGAGCCCTTGCCGAACGAGCGCGTGCCGATGATCGTGGCACGCTTGTGGTCATGCAGCGCGCCTGCGACGATCTCCGAGGCCGAAGCCGAGCCGCCATTGACCAGAATCACCAGCGGCTTGCCTTTGGTGAGGTCGCCGCCATGCGCGGTGAAGCGCTGGGTCTCTTCGGGATTGCGGCCGCGGGTCGAGACGACCTCGCCACGCTGGAGGAACGCGCTCGACACCGACACGGCCTGGTCGAGCAAGCCGCCCGGATTGTTGCGCAGGTCCATCACGTAGCCGACCAGCTTCTCCGGCGGGACCTCCTTGGAGATCGACGCGATCGCCTTCTTCAGGCCGTCGGTGGTCTGCTCGTTGAACGAGGTGACGCGGATATAGCCGATGTCGCCGTTCTCGACGTGGAAGCGCACCGGACGCACATGGATGATCTCGCGCTTGATCGCGACGTCGAGCGGAGCGTCGGCGCCCTTGCGCACGATGGTGAGCTTGGTCTGGGTATCGACCGGCCCCTTCATCTTGTTGACGGCCTGCTCGAGCGTCATGCCCTGCACGGCATCGCCGTCGATCTTGCTGATGAGGTCGCCGGACATGATCCCGGCCTTGGACGCCGGCGTGTCGTCGATCGGCGAGACGACCTTGACCAGGCCGTCCTCCATCGTGACCTCGATGCCGAGCCCGCCGAACTCGCCGGAGGTGGTCTCCTGCATCTCGGTCCAGGCCTTGTCGTTCATGTAGCGTGAATGCGGATCGAGCGAGGTCACCATGCCGGTGATCGCGCCTTCGATCAGCTTGGAATTGTCGGGCTTCTCGACATAGCTCGCCTTCACCCGCTCGAACACTTCGCCGAACAGATTGAGACGGGAATAGGCATCATCCGCGCTCGCTGCCGCCCGTGCCGCCCATACTCCACCGTGCGGGCTGGCGACCAGAAGGGTTAGACACGCTCCCGTGAGTGCGCCCAGGGGGAACAGCAGGTTTTTCCGCATGGATAGGCTGGCCTTCTTGCTGGAGCTTTGCTTTGGGCTTGTGAGGCGCCATGCAAATGGCGATCCAGCCCGCTGTTCACAATACCATTCTGGTTTCTTCAAGGCCGGGACGCCACGCCGGCGGGTACATCGTAAAAATCCCTTCGCCCGGGCCTAAACTTTTGGCAACGTTCCGAGACCGTTTCGCGCAAGGCGGGAATCGGCCGGCCGGCCCACGCCTCTCAGCTATGCGATTTTAGGATGGTTTTGGAGGGCCGGACACGATAGGCGATGACAACAAGGCTTCAAATTCTCGGGAGGACAACAATGAACGACGCGCCCCGCATCCGGCCGGAAAGGAACGTCGAACTCGGCGCCAGCGCCGAGCCATTCCAGAACCTGCACGAATTCATCCGCAAGGCGCGCGCCAACCTCAACCAGAACGCCTGGGACTATATCGTCGGCGCCGCCGAGACCGAGACCACGATGCGCCGCAACCGCATGGCGCTGGACGAGATCGCCTTCCGGCCGCGCGTGCTGCGCGACGTCCGCGAGGTCGACGGCTCGGTCGAGCTGTTCGGGCGCAGGATGCGGCTGCCGGTGGTGCTGGCCCCTGTCGGCGCACTGGAGATCTTCGATCCGGATGGCGCGGCGAGCGTCGCCCGCGCCTGCGGCACCTTCGGCGCGGCGCACATGCTGAGCTCGGTGTCCGAGCCCGGCCTGGAGAAGACCGCCGAGGCCGCCCCTGACGCGCTGCGGCTCTATCAACTCTATGTGCGCGGCGACGACGATTTCGTCGCCGATGTCGTCAGCCGGAGCGAGAAGAACGCCTACGCCGCCTTCTGCCTGACCGTTGACACCGCCCATTACAGCCGTCGCGAACGTGACATTGCCAAGCGCTATGTTCGCGAGAGCCGCCTGCGCGCCACCGGCGGCGATTACCAGAAGGGCCTGGAGTGGCGGACCGTGAAGATGATCAAGGACAAGTTCAAGATCCCGCTCATCCTGAAGGGCATCGCCACCGCCGAGGACGCCCGGATCGCGGTCGACCACGGCGTCGAGTGGATCTACGTCTCCAACCATGGCGGCCGCCAGCTCGATCACGGCCGCGGCGCCATGCATGTGCTGCCCGAGATCGTCGACGCCGTGAAGGGACGCGCCAAGATCATGGTCGACGGTGGCTTCTGCCGCGGCACCGACATCGTCAAGGCGATCGCGGCGGGCGCGGACATGGTCGGCATCGGCCGGCTGCAATGCTGGGCATTGGCGGCGGCCGGCGAGGCCGGCGTGAGGCGAATGCTGGAGCTGCTCGAGGACGAGGTGCTGCGCTGCCTCGGCCTCTTGGGCGCCACCTCATTCGCCGAGGTCGACAAGTCCTGCCTGCACCAGGCGACTGCAACGAATGCGCCGAGCGTGTTCAGCGCGTTCCCGCTGTTCGACCATGACCCCTATCGATATTGAGTGAAAGGATGCAATGAGCTCGCTCTCTCCCGGCAGCGCGGACGCGCTGCTGTTCGATCTCGGGCGCGTCGTGCTCGACATCGATTTCTCCAAGGCGATCGCCTGCTGGGCGGGACATGCCGGCTGCAAGCCGGACGCCATCGTCGCGCGCTACGTGCGGGACAGCGAAGCCTACCGGCTGCACGAGGTCGGCAAGATCAGCGACGAGGCCTATTTTGACTCGCTGCGCGCCTCGCTCGGGATCGGCATTTCGGACGCGCAGTTCCTGGAGGGCTGGAACGCGATCTTCGCCGGCGAGATGCCCGACATCGCCGAGCTGCTGCCGCGTGCGGCGAAGCAGTTGCCGCTCTACGCCTTCTCCAACACCAACCGGCCGCATGTGGACCACTTCTCGAAGGAATATGCCGGCCTGCTCGGCCATTTCCGCGAGCTGTATCTGTCGTCCAGCATCGGCCTGCGCAAACCGGATGTGGAGGCCTTCGACCATGTCGTGGCCGCGATCGGCGTGCCGGCGAACCGTATCGTGTTCTTCGACGATCTTGCCGAGAACATCGAAGGAGCGCGGTCGCGCGGCCTGACCGCGGTCCACGTGACCTCGCCCCGCGACGTCGGGAATGCCCTCAAGGCGCTCGGAATCTGACCTCTGGCCGGCAAGCCGACGGGCCGCGAGTGGAACTATTTTGCCTGGGGGCGAGGAACCAAAACCCTTTGTGCATTTTTATACGGAGTTCCCGGAACGATTGCCCCTCTCGGGACTCATGAGTCCGTTGGGAATTCTACATCGGGCTTATCGTCGTGTTGGGCAAAACCTACCTTACCAAGCAAGCCTCTCTGCTGATGAAATTCGCCAGAACCACCTCGGATTCTGACCTCTCCGCAAAACTGATCAGCAAGGCCGCCGACCTGAAATCCCAGGCCGACCCGCTGCCTGACAAGGATCAGGGCCCCGCAGCGCCGGACGTCAGTCCGTACAAGCCGCCGGGGAGTTGACCGATGCTGGCCGTGGCTCTCGTCCTTCTCGTCCTCGCCATGGCCATCCTCGTACCGGTCTGTCTCGCCTTCTGGATCATGCCGCGGCGGACTTGATGCTCACCCTTCATCGCAGAGCGGATGACGCAGGATAAATCATCCTGCGCGGCCACTGTTTTGCCTCTGCGCCTGCACTCGGCTAGAACTCTCGCCGCCGATTTGCCCGAACGGGCCCAGCAGGAGTTTTCACCCGTGGCCCTGATGCCGGTTTCCGACGCGCTCGCTGCGGTGCTGGCGGGCGCAGAGCCGCTGCCTGAAGAGATGATCGCGCTCGACGCAGCCTTCCACCGCGTGCTCGCGCGCGACGTCGCCGCGCGGCGCACGCAGCCGCCGCAGGCGATGTCGGCAATGGACGGCTATGCGGTGCGCGCGGTCGATGCGGCGAAGATCGACTCCCAGCTCACCCTGATTGGCGAGGTCGCGGCGGGCCGCCCGTTTGCGGGATCGGTCGGCGCCGGCGAGGCCGTGCGTATCTTCACCGGCGGTGTCGTTCCCGATGGCGCTGATGCGGTCGTGATCCAGGAGGACACGATCGCGGACGGCAAGCGCATAACGATCAAGGAAGCCGCCGTAACGGGGCGGCACATCCGCCCCGCCGGCGTCGACTTCTCGGAAGGCGACGTGCTGCTGCGCAAGGGAGCCCGGCTCACCGAGCGCGACCTCGCGCTCGCCGCCGGCATGAATTACCCGCAATTGCCAGTCCGGCGACGCCCGAAGGTCGCGATCCTCGCGACCGGCGACGAGCTGGTGATGCCGGGTACGACGCCGGGCCACGGCCAGATCGTCTATTCCAACGGCTACGCCCTGCACGCGCTCGCCCGCAGCGAGGGCGCCGATACCATCGACCTCGGCGTTGCCGCCGATACGCTGGAGGCCACCACGGCCGGCATCGGCCGCGCGCGGGAGAGCGGCGCCGACATCCTGATCACGACCGGCGGCGCGTCGGTCGGGGACCACGATCTGGTCCAGCAGGCGCTGAGGGACGAAGGTATCTCGATGGCGTTCTGGAAGATAGCGATGCGGCCGGGCAAGCCGATGATGAACGGGCGGCTCGGCGCGATGCGCGTGATCGGCCTGCCCGGCAATCCCGTGTCATCCTACGTTTGCGGCTTCCTGTTCATGGTGCCGTTGATTCGCGCGCTTTCGGGCCGTTCGATGATTCATCACCGCCGCGAACGCGCGGTGCTCGGCCGCGATGTCGGCGCCAACGACCAGCGCGAGGATTACCTGCGCGCACGCCTCGAGCTCCGCGATGACGGCACGCTCGTCGCCCTTCCGGTCAATCACCAGGATTCCTCGCTGCTTGCGAATCTCGCTGCGGCACAGGCACTTCTCGTGCGCGCGCCATTCGCGTCGAAGGCCGAAGCCGGCACGCCTTGCGAGGTCTTGCGGCTGCCCGTCTGAGCGCTTCGTTCGCGTGCGTTCCGCGAACTTTGTCGCGTTCACGGTAAATTAAGCAGTTGCGGAACATGTATCGAACATATAGTGTCTGTTCATGATTTGTTTCGAGAATGTAGCGGCTTACTGCTGAATTCAGCGTCTCGGAATCGAACGACATCAACCGGGGGATTTTGGTCGAGATGTTAACGCGCAAACAATACGAGCTCCTGCGGTTCATCAGCGAACGGCTGAAGGAAAGCGGCGTGCCGCCCTCCTTCGATGAGATGAAGGACGCGCTCGACCTGCGCTCGAAATCGGGCATCCATCGCCTGATCACTGCGCTCGAGGAGCGCGGCTTCATCCGGCGCCTGCCCAACCGGGCCCGCGCCATCGAGGTGATCAAGCTGCCCGAGCTTCAGGCCGCTGCCGGCAGCCGCCGCGGCTTCACGCCGAGCGTCATCGAAGGCAATCTCGGCAAGGTCCGCACGACTTCGAGCCCGCCGGCGGACGAGGGCGAGCGCCCCGTCGCGGTCCCCGTGATGGGCCGCATCGCGGCCGGTACGCCGATCGAGGCCTTGCAGACCCGCAGCCACACCATCAGCGTACCGCCTGACATGCTCGGCTCGGGCGAACATTACGCGCTCGAAGTGCGCGGCGATTCCATGGTCGAGGCCGGCATTCTCGACGGCGACATGGCGCTGATCCAGCGCAACGAGAGCGCCGATACCGGCGATATCGTGGTGGCGCTGATCGACGACGAGGAGGCGACGCTCAAGCGCTTCCGCCGCCGCGGCGCCTCGATCGCGCTCGAGCCCGCCAATGCGGCCTATGAGGTCCGCATTCTGCCGCCCAACCGGGTGAAGATCCAGGGCAAGCTGATCGGGCTGTACCGGAAGTATTGATACCGGACGTGCCGGTATCGGTTATTTGGCGCCCCGCGCGCTTTCGATCGGCGGCGCCGATCCGAGATTGGAGCGGACGATTGTCCGCTTCCGCTGGATAGTCTTTCTGGTTTCGCGCAGATTATCCGGCCCCTCCTCCAGCGGTAAATCCTCGGCACGCCGCACGAAGCAGCCCTGCTTCGCGGCCTTCAGGTTCGAGGAGAAGTCATGCGCCGGATCGTTCTGAGCACAATTGCTGTGGCGCTGATCGCAGCATCAGCGTCGCAAGCCTTGGACGTACAAGCCTTGGACGTACAAGCCTTGGCCGTGCAAGCCTTGGCCGTGCAAGCCTTGGCCGTGCAAGCCTTGGCCGTGCAAGCCTTGGCCGTGCAAGCCTTGGCCGCGCAATCGCGGCCCCATGTCCGCAAGGACACCGCCGTAAGCGAGCAAGTCCGCAAGGCCCTCGACGCCGTCGACCAACCGTCGCGGCCGGGCTGGCACTATTCCGGCTGGTCGGCGCCTGCGGGGCGCTGACACGCGCCTGCAGAATGCAAAGGGGCGGGCTTTGTTCCTGGCGGATTCGGGAAAGTTAATGTGATTGCGGCCTGCGGCGGCGAGCCGTAGATTTGCCTACAACCCGGCAGAACGTTTGGTATTTCCACTCTGATAGAGGCCTGCGCCTCGATTAAGAGACGTGGGTCGCCATCCCTGCATGAGGAGCACCCGATGTGTGACTACAGCCTGCATGCCGTCGCGTCGCGTCCCGCCGAAGTCGGCGAGACGATCGTCACGACAACTTTCCGCGGCACCTCGACGCGCGGCTTTGCCTCCGCGGCCGATCCGACCGTCGCGGTCTGCCTGCTCCCGGGAACGGAGCTCGCCTTCGCCGACAACGTCCGCTACGACAATCGCTGGATCTGGACGCGCACCGTCAATTCGCGCGTCGGCAAGTTCGGCAAGATCGATCCGCACATTCCCGATCGCCATCATGATGCGATCGAATTCCCCGACGGCAAATCCGTGCTGGTGACGCAGCTGGTCGAAGGCCAGCGTGCGACCGTGCTGCAGCTACCGGTGACCCAGCCGCTCGGCGAGCGCGAGCACAAGCCGCAGACCATCACCGACAGCCGGCCAACCATCACCCGCCTGCCGATCGGCTGACATCGCCATTCCCGACCGGCAGGTCGGGCCAGGATTGAAAATCGCCATCGCCGGCCGAGGCCGGCGAGATGGTGTTGCTCGTGCCCCGCGAAACGCCATCGGGCGGACCACGCCGTTGCGCCTCCCACCGCACGAAGTTTGCGCTGTCCTGCCTGAATTTTGAACGTCCGTTCCGCAGCCAAATGGCCGATGCTTGGTGCGGTTTGGGACGGCGGGCACGTTCGATGAAGACCTTCATTCGCGTCGTTGAACTCTGGGTGCCTGACCGCACGCGCATGCGGCTGGAATTCGGCGGCGGCCTCTACGGCGAAGGGTTGTCCGCGTTTAGGGACGTGAGCGAAGATTTGCACTTCGCATATGACGAGGGGCTTCCCGGCAAGGCCTGGGCCAGCGGCCACCCTGTGATCCTCACCAGATTCACCGATTCCTATTTCAAGCGGACCGATCAGGCCATCGCCGCCGGGCTGACCTGCGGCGTGGCGGTGCCCGTGTTTTCAGGCGAATTCCTGCAAGCCGTCATGGTGCTGTTCTGCGGCGATGACGAGGCCCATGTCGGCGCGATCGAGCTCTGGCACAACGATGCCGAAACCTCCCACGAGATGGGGCTCGTCGACGGCTATTACGGCACCGCCGACATGTTCGAATTCAACTCCCGCCACACCAGATTTCCGCGCGGCTTCGGCCTTCCAGGCCGCATCTGGAAAGCCAGCCTGCCGCTGATCATCAAGGACCTGCACGATGCCAGGAGTTTTCTGCGCTGGGAGGACGCCGCCAAGGTCGGAATCAATCTCGGCGTCGGCGTTCCCTACCGGACCGGCACCGATCAGACCTGGGTGCTGACATTCCTCTCCGCGCAGGCGACCCCGATTGCGCGACGCTTCGAGATCTGGGTCCCAGACGAGGCCCGTTCGGCGCTGGTCTTCCGCGCCGGCGATTGCAGCGCGCAGACCGACCTCGCCGCGCTCTATGCGACGAAATCCATCGCCAAAGGCGAAGGCAGTATCGGCGGGGCCTGGGCCACCGGCATGCCCGCACTCAACGACGATCTCGCGCGTGACGTCTCGGTCGCGGCCTCGCAGGCCTGCGCCTCTGGACTGAGCCAGATGGTCGTCCTGCCGGTGATCGGCAACGCCAGGCTCGACGCCGTGCTGGCCTGGTATCTGTAACCCGTCCGCTCAATCCTCGGCCTGCAGGTCGGCTTCCGATGGCGTCGCGTCGCGGTTGCGGGGAGCCGCCGCCTGCGGCGCAAGGCTCGCGCTGAAATCCGCCTCGCCGGCCGCCGCCGGCGACCACGGACGGTCTGTCCCCCTCGTCTTCGCCGCCTGAACCGCAAAACCGTCGCCGCTTCGCGTCAGCGCCAGCGCCAGCGCGCCCTGCCTTGCGAGACGCTGACGGTCGACAACCATCGCCGCGCAATCCGGCGGCGCCGGCCGCGCCGTCACCACCAGCGCGGCACGGCTGCAATCGTCAGCCAGTGAATCGATGCGCAAGGCCAGCGCGACCAGGCGCCCGTCGGCGAGCGGCGTCACGCAGGCGGCTTCGTCGCACGACACGCCGGCGGCCAGTGAGGCACTGCCGGCATCGCGCGGATCGGCGTCGGCGGCGAGCCATTCCTTCAGAAGAAAACTGTCCTTGCTCGACCTGATCAGATGCAGGTGCCCATCCCTGCCCCGCACCGCGACGCTCTGGCCGTCACCGGCGATCAGGACATCGGGCTGCCGCGCACACAGTCCCCAGAGGATCGCGGCTAACAGCACCACCGCGCCGGCCCAGCGCAACGGCGTGCGCAGCAAGCCCATCACGATGATTCCCAAGCTTGCAGCGATCAGCGGTGCGATGCCGAAAGCCGAGATGCGGCCGACCGCGCCCGGCAAAGCGGCCACCCAGCGCGACACCGCAACCATCCAGTCGATGCCGATCCCCATCAGCCACCAGAACGGACCATCAAGTCCAAACGGCGCTGCAATCAAACCCAACAGGCCCGCGGGCATCACCAGGGCCGAAACCACCGGCATCGCCCCGAGGTTAGCGAGCACGCCGAACGGGGTGACACGGTGAAAGTGGAAGGCGGCATAGGGCGTGGTCGCGAGCCCCGCGATCAGCGAGGCCAGGAACAGCATCGCGATCTCACGCCCGCCCCACATTGCAATCCGCGCGGTCGCGGAATGATCGGGCGACGCAAACAGGTTCGGCATGCCGATCTGCACCAGTGCCACCAGTCCGAGCGTCGCAGCGAAGGACATTTGAAAACTCGGATGCACAAGTGCTTCCGGTGCGACCGCGAGCACGATCAGCGCGGCCACCGCCAGCGTGCGGAAGGTGATGGCACGGCGATCGACCATGACCGCGATCAACACCACCGCCGTCATGAAGAACGAGCGTTGCGTCGCGACCTCCGCACCCGACAGCAGCAGATAGAACGCGGCTGCGACCAGCGCAGCGGCCGCCGACCATTTCTTGATGGCAAAGCCGGCCGCCATTCCAGGGATCAACGCCAGCAGCGCGCGCACCGCGAAGAAGACCACGCCGGCGACGACCGCCATGTGATAACCGGAAATCGAGAGCACATGTCCGAGCCCCGAGATGAACATGGCGTCGTTGACGGGCGTGCTGATCGCATCGCGCCGGCCCGTGAGCAGCGCGGTCGCAATCGCCCGGTTGTCGCCCTTGAGCGTGGCTCGGATGCGCGCGTCGATCGCATCGCGCAGACCCTGCATGAAGGCGGCATAACGCAGCCGCAAGCCACCGGCATCCGGCGGCACCGATGCCGCAATCGTACCCATCACGAAGCCGGAGGCGCCGATGCCCTGGAAGAACATGTCGCGCGAAAAGTCATAGCTGCCGGGGCGCACCGGCGACAACGGCGGCAACAGCCGCGCCTTCAACTGCACGAAGCTGCCGACCTCGGGCGCAGTCCCCTTGCGCACGGAGAGGCGCACGCGCTCGAGCTTGACGTCGCCGCGCTGCGCCTCCATCGCGGTGACGCGCAGCACGAAGCGGTCAGTGCGCTCTCGGATGTCGCGGGTCTCGACGAAGCCCGACAGCGAGACGGAATAGAGCGGCTTTGCCAGCACCGTGTGCGCGATCCGCGCCGTCTTCCAGGTCGCCGTGGCAAGGCCGGCCGCGACCGCCGCGATCATGATCGCCGGCGCAAACAACCGGCTCCGCCGCAACAGCACGGCGCCAAGCGTGAGCGCGATGGCCGTTGCGGCAACGACCCACAGCACCGGTTCATGATCGGCGGCAAAGTAGAGCGCGATGCCGCCGCCGAACGCGACCGGCACCCACGGCAACAACCGCCCGGCGCCGGCCTCGGCGCGCGCCCATTCGCGCAGGGTCCCGGCCAGCGACGTCCAGAGGTCGAACCCTGCCGGCACGAGGCCGCCCGCGGATGCGGATGCAGCTCGGCCGACGGGCCAAGTCCCCGCGATCCAAGTCCCCGCGATCCCCTGGGACCGAACTGGCCGGCCCGGCTCCGCCATTCCCTGCACCTTACGATACGCGACAGGCCAGGAGGCTACCGGAACGTGCGGCTGCGCGAATAGCGGTACGGATCAGGAACGGAGCGAAGGTCCCCCTACTTTTCCTCTTCCATCGTCACGGCGACGTCCGCCTTGGCCGAGAGCCGAACCTTGTTGCCCTCGACACCGGCGACGAGGCCCTTGTCGATGAAGTGATGGTGGCCCTTGTGGCTGCCCTCGCCGCTGTCCTTCTTGGTCAGCTTGATGCGATGGCCCTCGACCTTGTCGACCGTGCCGATGTGGACGCCATCGGCGCCGATGACTTCCATATGCTCTGCGATGTTCTGCATGGTGGGTTCCTTGTTGGACCCACCCCAACGCGCGGGGGCAGCGTTCGTTGCTATCGCCGCAATGACGATGCCGTGCGCGGCAGCAGCATCAGATCAACGGCGCGCGCGACGAGGCATGGTGATTGACGATCTTCCAGTCGCCGTCCTCGCGGAGGATGACCCAGCTCATCTTGACCGAGAACTCCTCCCTCTCGCCGGCGAGGTCAAACGACACGATCGCGGCCATGTTGATCAGGTCCGGGCTGGCTTGCGCGGCGCGCACCTCGGAAAACACGGCACTCGGCTTGCGCCAGCGCGGCAGGCCGTTGAAGTAGTCGGCGACGCCGTCCCTGCCCCGATAGAGTCTTGGATTCGAGCCGAAGAAGAACGCGTTCTTCGCATAGAGCGACGACAGCGCAGCCGCATCGAGCGTCGCGAAGCCGGCGCACCATTTCGCGATGATGGCGGAAACGATCGCGTCGGCTTCACTGCTCATAGGCCCAATCCCCTCAGCCCTTGGCGACTTCCTTCGCGAACGTGTCGCGCAGGCCGATGGTGCGCGAAAACACCGGCTTGCCCGGCGTCGAGTCCTTGTCGCGCACGAAATAGCCCTGACGCTCGAACTGCATCGGCTCGGTCGAATTGCTTTCCGCAACCGATGCCTCGATCCGCGCGTTGGAGAGGATCTCCAGCGACTGCGGATTGAGATCGGCCGCGAAGTTCGAGGCGTCCGGGATCGGATTGGAGAACAACTGGTTGTAGATGCGGATCTCCGCCGGCACCGACGTCGCCGCCGGCAGCCAGTGCATGGTCGCCTTGACCTTGCGGCCGTCGGGCGCGTTGCCGCCCTTGGTCGCGGGATCGTAGGTGCAGCGCAGCTCCACCACTTCGCCCGCGTCGTTCTTGATCACGCCGGTGCACTTGACGAAATAGGCGTAGCGCAGCCGCACCTCGTTGCCGGGCGACAGGCGGAAGAACTTCTTGGGCGGGTTCTCCATGAAGTCGTCCTGCTCGATATAGAGCTCGCGGCCGAACGTGATCTTGCGCGTGCCGGCCGAGGGATCGTCGGGATGGTTGATCGCCTCAAGCTCTTCAGTCTGCCCTTCCGGATAGTTCTCGATGACCACCTTGAGCGGCCGCAGTACGCCCATGCGCCGCTGCGACGTGCGGTTCAGCTCCTCACGGATGCAGAACTCCAGCATGCCGACGTCGACGACGCTGTTGGCCTTGGCAACGCCGATGCGCTTGACGAATTCGCGCAAGGCCGCCGGCGGCACGCCGCGGCGGCGCATCCCCGCTACAGTCGGCATGCGCGGATCGTCCCATCCGGCGACATGACCGTCGCGGACGAGCTGGGTCAGCACGCGCTTGGACAGCAGCGTGTAGGTCAGGTTGAGCCGCGCCATTTCGTACTGGTGCGGCTTGGACGGCACCGGCAGCTTTTCGATGAACCAGTCGTAGAGCGGCCGATGATCCTCGAACTCCAGCGTACAGATCGAGTGCGTGATGCCCTCGATCGCGTCCGACTGGCCGTGCGCATAATCGTAGCTCGGATAGATGCTCCACTTGGTCCCGGTGCGCGGATGGTGCGCATGCAGGATGCGGTACAGCACGGGGTCGCGCAGGTTGATGTTGCCCGCGGACATGTCGATCTTGGCCCGCAGCACGCGCGCGCCGTTCGGGAATTCACCGGCCTTCATGCGGCGGAACAGGTCGAGATTCTCGTCCACGCTGCGGTCGCGGAACGGCGAGTTCTTGCCGGGCTCGGTCAGCGTGCCGCGCGCGAGGCGGATCTCCTCCTGGGTCTGGTCGTCGACATAGGCGAGCCCGTCGCGGATGAGCTTCTCCGCCCATTCGTACAGGCGGTCGAAATAATCCGAGGCGAAGAACAGGTTCTTGCCCCAGTCGAAGCCGAGCCAGTGCACGTCGGCCTGGATGGAATCGATGTATTCCTGCTCTTCCTTGACCGGGTTGGTGTCGTCGAAGCGCAGGTGGCAGCGGCCCGGAAACTCCTGGGCGATGCCGAAATTGAGCGCGATCGACTTGGCGTGGCCGATATGCAGGTAGCCGTTCGGCTCCGGCGGGAACCGGGTCACGATCTCCTGGTATTTGCCCTGATCGAGGTCGGCCTGGATGATGTCACGAATGAAATCGCGCCCAACCTCGTTCGCCACCGGTTCTGTCATTACGAAAATCCTGTAGGGAAATCAGCGGCCCTTCTGCCAAATTCGTTTGGCTGAGCCAAGAGCTTAGCGGTCCGCTGCCGGGCTTTAGTTATGCTCCGGTCCTGTTATATACCACCGCCTCCAATGCATAGGCCCTGCCAAGAATGACCTCCTCCGTCGTTACCCGCTTTGCTCCCTCGCCGACCGGCTTCCTCCATATCGGGGGCGCCCGCACGGCGCTGTTCAACTGGCTCTATGCGAAAAAGCACGGCGGCAAGATGCTGCTCCGGATCGAGGACACTGACCGGGAGCGCTCCACGGAGGCTGCGATCGGCGCCATCCTCGACGGCCTCAAATGGCTGGAGCTCGGCTGGGATGGCGACGTCATCTACCAGTTCAGCCGCGCCGCGCGTCACCGCGAGGTCGCCGAGCAGCTCCTCGCCGAAGGCAAGGCCTATCGCTGCTACGCGACCGCAGAGGAGCTCACCGCCATGCGCGAGAAGGCGCGCGCGGAGGGCCGCACCCGCCTCTATGACGGCCTATGGCGCGACCGTGACCCGGCAACCGCGCCTTCCGACGTCAAGCCCACCATCCGCCTGCGCGCGCCGCAGACCGGCGAGACCGTGATCGAGGACCAGGTCCAGGGCCGCGTGGTCTGGCAGAACGAGAACCTCGACGACCTCGTCCTGCTGCGCGGCGATGGCAATCCGACCTACATGCTCGCGGTGGTCGTGGACGACCACGACATGGGCGTCACCCATGTTATCCGCGGCGACGACCATCTGATCAACGCCGCCCGCCAGAAGCAGATCTACGACGCGATGGGCTGGGCGCTGCCGAGCATGTCCCACATCCCCCTGATCCACGGCCCGGACGGCTCAAAACTGTCGAAGCGCCACGGCGCGCTGGGCGTCGATGCCTACCGCGCCATGGGGTACCTCCCGGCCGCGCTCCGCAATTACCTCGTCCGTCTCGGCTGGAGCCATGGCGACCAGGAGATCTTTTCGACCGAGGAGATGATCGCCGCGTTCGACCTCGCCAGCGTCGGCCGCGCCGCCGCCCGCTTCGATTTCGCCAAGCTCGAAAACCTCAACGGCCACTACATCCGCCACGCCGACGATCAATCACTCGTGAAGATGTTCGAGGACGTGCTCGACCACGTCGTGCCCAGCCGCAACGAGCTTAAGGCCAAGTTAAACGACACGACGCGGGCGCAGCTTCTCAAGGCCATGCCGGCCCTGAAGGAGCGCGCCAAGACGCTGATCGAGCTGATCGACAGCGCCTATTTCATCTTCGCCGACCGGCCGCTGGAGCTCGATCCCAAGGCGGCAGCGCTGCTGACGCCCGAGAACCGCAAGCTGATCGGCCAGCTTCATTCCGCGCTGGAGAAAGTCGAGACGTGGAGTGCGGCGAATGCGGAGGCCGCGCTGCGCGCCTTTGCCGAGGAAAATAGTCTCAAGCTCGGCGCCGTCGCCCAGCCGCTGCGGGCGGCGCTAACGGGACGGTCGACATCGCCTGGTATATTTGAGGTTTTGGACGTGCTGGGACGCCAGGAAAGCCTGGGCCGGCTTAAGGACCAGGCCAAGGACTAGGCTAGGCTACGACGTAAGTCGACCATGCGTGCGGCGATCTTGCAGCGCACACAGCAATAATATACCCATCTCACCCGTACCTTCTGGAATATCCGGCCTGCCCCACCAAGTCATCGGGGCCTTCCGGGTCCGGCCCGTTTCACCACACATCGGGGACCTCTGATGGACGCAAAAGCAAGCAATAAGACCGCCACGCTGACGGTCGGAAACAAGAACTACGATCTCCCGATCCACAGCGGCAGCGTCGGGCCTGATGTCGTCGATATCGGCAAGCTCTACGCCCAGTCCGGGCTGTTCACCTACGATCCCGGCTTCACCTCGACCGCAAGCTGCGAGTCCAAGATCACCTATATCGACGGTGACGCGGGCGTGCTGGAATACCGCGGCTATCCGATCGAGCAGCTCGCCGAGAACGGCGACTTCCTCGAGACCTGCTATCTCCTGCTCTACGGGAACCTGCCGACCGCCGCGCAGAAGAAGGATTTCGACGACCGCGTGATCCATCACACGATGGTGCACGAGCAGATGGCCCGCTTCTTCCAGGGCTTCCGCCGCGACGCCCATCCGATGGCGGTGATGGTGGCCTCCGTCGGCGCGCTCGCCGCGTTCTACCACGACTCCACCGACATCAACGATCCGAAGCAGCGCATGATCGCGTCGATGCGCATGATCGCCAAGATCCCGACGCTGGCGGCCATGGCCTACAAATACACGATCGGCCAGCCCTTCGTGTATCCGAAGAACTCGCTGAAGTTCGCCGAGAACTTCCTGCACATGTGCTTCGCCGTGCCGTGCGAGGAGTACAAGATCAATCCGGTGCTGGCTGACGCGCTGGACAAGATCTTCATCCTGCACGCCGACCACGAGCAGAACGCCTCGACCTCGACGGTGCGCATCGCCGGCTCCTCCGGCGCCAACCCGTTCGCCTGCATCGCCGCCGGCATCGCCTGCCTCTGGGGCCCGGCGCATGGCGGCGCCAACGAAGCCGCGCTCGCGATGCTCGCCGAGATCGGCTCGGTCGACAAGATTCCGGAATTCATCGCCAAGGTGAAGGACAAGAACAGCGAAGTCCGCCTGATGGGCTTCGGACACCGCGTCTACAAGAACTACGATCCGCGCGCCAAGATCATGCAGAAGATGTGTCATGCCGTTCTCAAGGAGACCGGCCATGGCGACGATCCGATGCTGAAGGTGGCGCTCGAGCTCGAGAAGATCGCGCTCAGCGACCAGTACTTCATCGACCGCAAGCTCTACCCGAACGTCGACTTCTATTCGGGCATCACGCTGAAGGCGATGGGCTTCCCGGTCTCGATGTTCACCGTGCTGTTCGCGGTCGCCCGCACCGTCGGCTGGATCAGCCAGTGGAGCGAGATGATCGAGGACCCGCAGCAGAAGATCGGCCGTCCGCGCCAGCTCTACACCGGCGTCACCCGCCGCGACTACGTCGCGATCAAGGATCGCAAGTAAGATCGGCCTCAGGGCTTTTGGA